>JASFRI010000023.1:0-21750 GCA_050115015.1 Acidobacteriota bacterium | reverse complement strand
CACGCGGCACTGGCATTGCCGCTGGATGGCAGGCACGGAGAGGTTGGTTGTGCCGCCTGCCATGGCCCGGAACGCCCGGGCCTGCCCCCCTTCCCCGCTGACCTCGGGCTGGGGAAGGCCGGCGTCGCGCTGACCCTCCTCCCTTCGGGTTGCGAGACCTGTCATCCGGACCCGCACCGGGGCCGGTTCTCCCCCGGTGGCGACCGTCCCGCGTCCGGGGGCTGCACCGCCTGCCACGACGCGCGGAGCTTCGTCCCCTCCACCATCGATGTCGCCGCCCACGACGGCTACGCCTTCCCCCTGGAGAAGGGGCACCGCGCCGTCCCCTGCATCGATTGCCACAAGGAGCTCGCCGAGCCTCCCTCCGAGGTCAAGCTGGTCGCCTCCGGCGGAACGCCCCGGGAGCTGACGTTCCGCGCCTCCCACGAGCGCTGCAGCGACTGCCACCGGTCGCCCCACGGAGAGCAGTTCGCCGGCAGGCCCGATGCGGAAGCCTGCACAGGCTGCCACGACCAGGAGGCGTTCCGACCGGCCTCGCGATTCGACCACGCCACCGCGCGCTTCCCACTCGAAGGCGCGCACGCCCGTGTTGCCTGCGACCGCTGCCACCCCGCCACTTCCGGACCGGACGGGCGGGAGCAGGTGATCTACCGGCCCCTTCCGGGAAAGTGCCAGGATTGCCACAAGGGGCGCACCTTCGCACCGGATGCTCTGTCCGGAGACGGGTCCGGCGCGGATCCCGCGCGCTGAGAACCCGCCGCGTCGGCCCCTTCCCGCCGATGTGGCCCGGACGGCTCCCGCGGGCCCTGCCCTCTCCTCCGTCTACGCCGGGGTCCCGCCGGCCCCACACGGCGGCATCGCGGGGCGATCCGGGATCGAATACCCTGGAGGCGCCGCGTGGCATCGGGGCCGCCGGATCCCCACCGGGACCATGACATGCTCCAGCAAGCAGTCGTGCTATCGCTCCTCCTTATCGTCAATGGCCTGGGGGTGGTGGCGGTCCTGTTCCAGCTTCCCGGGACCTGGCTGATCCTCGCCGCGACGGCACTCTCCGCCTGGATCCTGCGCGGGCAAGGGACCTTCGGCTGGTGGTGCCTGGGAGCGCTGCTGGCGCTCGCGGTGCTCGGCGAGATCGTGGAGACGACCTCCGGGGCCGTCGGCTCCCGCCGGGCCGGCGGCTCGCGCCGGGGGGCGGTGCTGTCCGTCCCGGCCGCCATCGCCGGTGCGGCCATCGGCGCCTCGCTGGCGGGCTCCCTCGCCTTGCCGTTCCTGTGGGTCGTTCCGGCGTGGCTGGCGATCGTGCTGGCCGGCGGCGCCGCGGGAGCCGCCGCCGGCGCGTTGCTCGGCGACCGGCTTGCCGGCCGCTCCTGGGCCGGCTCCCGCCGGGCGGCACTCGGCGCCGCCCTGGGCCGGCTCGGGGGCACCGCCGGAAAGACGCTCATCGCCGCGGTGATGTGGATCGTCGTGGTGGGGGCGATGGCGATCTGACCCTCTCGCCCCGCCGTCGAGCCATAATTGGGACGTTGGTTCAGGCCGTGCCGTGCTTGGTCTCCACCTCGATACCGATCTTCTTGAGGAACGGGGTCGGGAGGATCCCTCCGGCACAGACGATGACCCCGTCGTTGGGGATCTCCATCGTCGTCCCCGCGTGATCGATGGCCACGCGGTCCGGACCGATGGAGCGCACCTGGGAACGCAGCAGCACCCGGAGCCTCCCCTGGGTCTCGGCGGCCTCCACACGGGTCCGGTTCTTCGGCTTGGCGCGGCTGAACGCCTCGGACCGGTAGGAGAGGGTGACGGTGGTGCCCGGCTCGTCGGCAAGGCTGGCGGCGGCCTCCAGGGCGCTGTCCCCACCACCGACGACGAGGACGTGGCGGCCGCGGTAGCCGCGGGGGTCGATGAGGCGAAAGACGACCTTCTCCTGGCCCTCGCCGGGAACTCCCAGCTTGCGGGGCGTCCCGCGGCGACCGATGGCCAGGATCACCGAGCGCGTCTCGTGGGTTCCACGGGTCGTGCGCACCTGGAAGCCGTCCGCGGTCGGCGTCACCTCCTCCAGGCGCTCGAGGTAGCGGACCTGGAGGCCGGCCTTCTCCTCGACTCCCTGCCAGAACTCCAGGAGCTGTTCCTTCGTCGTTTCCCGGAGCTTGACCTTCCCGAAGATCGGCAGATGGACCGGGGTCGTCATCACCACCTTCCCCCGGGGGTAGTGTGAGACCGTGCCTCCCAGGGTGTCCTGCTCGATGGTGACGAAGCGCAGCTTGTGCTGCAGCGCCGCCAGCGATGCGGAAAAGCCCGCCGGCCCCGCGCCCACGATCACCACGTCCAGCTGGGACTCCCGTCCCGCGCGCCCGCGCTCCAGGGTCGCCTCGAGAGCCTGTCTTCCTTGCTCGATGGCGTTGCGGATGAGTCCCATGCCGCCGAGCTCGCCGGCGATGAAGATCCCGGGGATGTTCGTCTCGAAATTCGGGGCGACCAGGGGAATGTCCACCCCGCGCTTCTCCGTCCCGAACACCAGCGTGATCGCGCCGGAGGGACAGGCGGTGCGGCAGGCACCGTGCCCGATGCACCGCGACGGCTCGACCAGCTCGGCCCTGCCGTTGACCAGCCCCAGGATCTCCCCCTCCGGACACGCGGTGACGCAGGTGCCGCATCCGATGCACTGTTCCGGGTCGATCACCGGGTGCAGCGTCGGTGGCTCCCCCAGGCCTGCCTCCAGCGCGGCTTCACGCGCGGCCACGCTGCGGCGCTCCTCGTTCCGGGTCTTCCGGAAGTAGTAGGCACACATCACGAGGGTCCCACCCAGGAGTGCGTAGACCGTCAGCACGGTACCTCCCTCATCGGAACCAGGTCACACCCAGGGTGACCACGACAACGACGTGGATCGTCACGGCGACGAACGCCGTCGCCGAGAAGGGGCGGTGCACGACATGCCAGTACCCGAAGATCCGCTGCGTCGTATCGAGCATGCGCCGCTGCTGCGTCAGGGCGACCTCCCGGCGGGCCAGGCGCGTGACTTCCCGGAGCGCCGCCCGGCTGAGACGATGGGCGCCGCGGCTCGCGCGGATCCTCGCCTTCAGCCGCCGCACCGCCCGGGCGCGCGCCAGGTCGCCAGCCACCATCGCGAGCAGACCCCCGAGCACGCCCCGACGCGTGCCGGATTCCTTCGGCCCGTCCAGCAGCGACTCCACCTCGGAGGCCTCCAGCCCGGTGGCGGCGACGATGCGCCGGAGCAGCTCCCTGCGCCTGCGGTCCACCTCTTCCAGGCTCATCTCCAGCCCGGACCGGCTACGCGGGATCCGGACATAGAGGTACTTGCCCACGATGCCGCTGAGCGCCACCACGAGCAGCGAGAGGTAACCGAGGCCCACCAGACCCTGAAACCGCCAGCTCGCGTGCATCGCGCCCAGCAGCGGCATCAGCAGGCCGGCGGCAATGTGGACGTCCAGCCACCGGGCGATCGAACCGGTGAACGCCAGGGCCCTCACCCGCTTTCGCAGCGGATAGAGATAGAGGAACAGAAACAGGACGAAGGCCACGATCCCGAAGCTCTGGCCCAGGTAACCCGAGGGGCGGAGCCAGGCGTGCATCGGGGACCGCACCCGCTGGGCCATCGGGGCGGCGTAGTACGCGAGGCCGACCACGTTCACCGGCAGCAGCGCCGCCAGGGCGAGGACCAGCACCAGGCGCTTGGCCCTCGGAGAGCCGTAGAGGTTCTCGCGCTTCCGGCGCACGGAGACGGGCCCGGCGGGGGCCGGGGCCTCCGGCGCCACGGCCGCGGGAGCCGGCGCCGCCACCCGCGGCGGTTCCGGGTCCTCACCGGTGGACGTGACGGCTTGCCGGGCGAGCTCCATGGCCCCCTCGCGCAGGTCCGTTTCCGGCACCGCCGGGCCCGTCGGGATCAGGAGATCGAGGGCCTCATCGATGTCCCGGTCCACCCCCTCGGCAGACGAAAGACCTCGTTGGTGAGGCCCATCCGTCTCGGTGACGTTCCTGCGTTCACTCAATCGTCGTGTCTCCCTGGGGGAAGTCGTACGCTCTCGGCGGGAACCACGGACCACTCCCCCGGCCTCGCGGCGATGCAGGGGCCTGCGGGAAGATGCGGCGAGACGCCGGGACTGTCAACCGGCTCCGGGAGCCGTGCTGTCGCTTTCGCCACCCGGGGCGCGTTCCCATGGGTGCGCCCCGGCCGGAAGCCGGGGTTCAGCCGCGGAAGTCCTCCGGCCGGATCTCGTGCCGCCGGAGGATGGCGTACAGCTCGCTCCGGTGCTTCCCGGCGGCCTCCGCGGCCCGCGACACGTTGCCGTCATGCCGGGTGAGGAGCCTCTCCAGATAGCGCCGTTCGAACATCTGGCGTGCCTCGGCAAGAGGCGCCTGGAGCATCATGTCTCCGGAGGGATCCGCATCCTCGACGTCCAGCGCCAGGTCCTCCGGCTGGATCCGTTCCGTCTGGCAGATGATCAGTGACTGCCGCACCTTGTTCAGGAGCTCCCGGATATTGCCGGGCCAACCGTAGGCCCGCAGGGCCGCGAGCGCCTCGGGGGAGAAGCCCTCGACCCTGCGCCCGGTCTCGGCCATGGCGGTCTCCAGGAAGTGCTGGACCAGGGGGAGGATGTCCTCCCGCCGCTCCCTCAGCGGAGGAAGGGAGATCGAGATACCGTTGAGCCGGTAGTAGAGGTCCTCGCGAAAGGCGCCATCCTTGACCGCCTGCTTCAGGTCCAGGTTCGTGGCGGCGACGATCCTCACGTCGACCTTCTTGGGGCGGGTCTCGCCGAGCCTCTGGACCTCCCCGGCCTGCAGCGCACGCAGCAGCTTCACCTGGTGGTCGGGGTCGATCTCGCCGACCTCGTCGAGGAACAAAGTGCCACCGTCCGCATCCTCGAACAGGCCCGCCTGGTCCTTCAGCGCACCGGTGAACGATCCCTTGCAGTGCCCGAACAGCTGGCTCTCGAAAAGCTCACGTGGGATCGCCCCGCAGTTCACGGTCAGGAATGCGGCGTCCCGGCGGTCCGATCGCTCGTGGATGCGGCGTGCGACCAGCTCCTTTCCCGTGCCGCTCTCCCCGAGCAGGAGCACGGGATAGGAGGTCGCGGCCACCGCGTCCACCCGCCGGAACACGTCGAGCATCCGCGGCGACGCGCTCGCGACGATCGCGTCCCGCCGCTCCAGCTCGGTCCGCAGCCGGTCCACCTCCGCGGCCAGGGTCCCGACCTTCATCGCCCGCGCCACCCGGAGGGTGAAGTCGCGGAAACCTTCGGTCTTCTGCACGTAGTCGAAGGCCCCCCGGTCGATGAGATCCAGCGACTCCTCCAGGGTCCCGGCGTTCGTGAGGATGATCACCGGCAGATCGGGACGGCTCTGGTGCAGGCGGTCCATCAGATCCGCGCCGCTCATCCGGGGGAGACGCATGTCGGTGACGACCGCCGCCACCTCCGGCGCGAACCGTTCCAGCGCGGCCTCCGCGCTCTCGCTCTCGATCACCCGGAACCCGTCCTGCTGGAGCCGGCGGGCGTAGAGGGCTCGGTGGCTGGGATCGTCCTCCACAAGCAGGATCGTCCGGTCCGCACCGACCTCCGCCTCACCCCGATCGGTCGTTGTCGAGAGCATCTCCGGAACCTACCACCGGCGCTGGACCCCGTCAACGCCGGGCCCGGTCCCCCCTCCCGGCCCCACGGCTCCCCTGGAGTCCGGACGGGGGCTGCATTCCAGCGTCTCCAGGCGTAGAATCGGGGGCAGTTCTCTCATCCATCACGGCCGGAGCCGGTCCGCGGCGAGACCCTGCGGCACCCACGGGAAGGGTACATGCAACGGATTCGCGACAAGATCTTCGCCGCTCTCATCGTCATCGTGGTGCTGATGCTCGCCCCGACGACGTACGCCGTCCTGGCCCTGCGCCGGGTCAACGAGCTCACGGTGGAGATCCGCCAGTCCAGCGCCCTCCGGGTCGACACGCGCCGGGACCTGCTCTGGGATTGCCAGCGGTTCGACGATCTTCATGGCGTGACCGGGGACGCGGACTACGCCCGCGAGGCCGAGCGGTGCGCCGGGAGACTGTCCCGGCAGGTCATCCAGATTGCGGCACAGGTCGAGCCACGGCATCCCGAGGCGGCCGCCGACCTGCGGGCCGCGGGGGAGTGCTACGGGAGGACCGTCTTCGGGATCACCGAGGCGATCGGGGGAAGCAGCGATCGCGGGGATTGCGCGGTCCGGGTCGACGAGGCCCTCCAGAGCCTCCAGGCGGCGGAGGTGAGCCACCGCACGACCCTCATGGCGGAGGTCGATCGCATCAGCCGCCGCGCGGTGAACGTCCTGTTTCTCTCCGTGGCGGGCACGCTGATCGTCGCCGTCGTGATCACCTCGGGGCTGGCCCGCGGCATCGTCCTGCCGCTGCGGCGCATTCTCCTGGGGACCCAGGAGCTGGCTCAGGGGAAGTTCGATCACCAGATCGCCGTCACCACCCGCGACGAGACCGGCGATCTGACCCGTGAGTTCAACCGCATGGCCACGGAGCTCCGATCCCTCAACCAGATGAAGGCGGAGTTCCTCTCCATCGCGTCGCACGAGCTGAAGGCGCCCATCACCTCGGTGCTCGGCTACCTGGACATCCTCCGCACCGAAGGAGAATCCCTGGAGGCGTCGGAGCGCCAGCGGATCGTGGAGTTCCTCGAGGAGGAGACCCGTCTGCTGCTGCGGTACATCAACCAGTTCCTCGACATGAACCGGCTGGAGGCCGGGAGGCTCCGGTTCGAGCCGCGGGACGTGCCCCTGGCACCCTTCTTCCGCAGCGAGATCGAGGGCTTCTCCTACCGGGCGCGCGGGCGGGAGATAGAGCTCCACATCGACGTCGAGGCGGACCTGCCCGAGGAGATCCGGGCGGACCCGGACCGCCTCGGCGAGGTGGTGCGGAACCTCCTGGGCAACGCGCTGCGCTATACCCCCTCGGGGGGATCGGTGACGGCGCGTCTTTCTCCCGAGGGGAATTCGGCGCTGCGGTTCGAGGTGGAGGACACCGGTCCCGGCGTGCCGGAGGCGGAGCGGGAGCGGATCTTCGACCGCTACTTCCGCGGCACGCACGCGGAGGGAAAGCGCGGCAGCGGCCTGGGGCTTGCCATCAGCCGTGCCATCGTCGAGGCACACGGAGGGGAGCTCTGGATGGAGCCGGTGCAACCCCATGGCGCACGCTTCATCTGCCGCCTTCCGGTGGGCCGGGTGGAATCCCCCGCGCGGGTGGAAGCGGTGTGATGAGAGCCGCCGCTCCGGCGACGGCGATCGCCGTTCTCGCCCTGGCACTGTGGCCGGCATGCCGGAGCCTCCGCCCGCATGCCGAGCCCACCCCGCCGCCCATGGAGCAGCCGGAACCCTGCCCACCGGTGGTCCAGGAGCCGGTGGAACCGCTGCCCTCCGCCGAGGATCTCCTGCTGCAAGAGGTGGATCGGGCGCTGGACGCCAGTGACACCGCCTCGGCCATCGTGCTCCTCGAGGAGGCCTTGCAGCAGCCGGGAATCGCTCCCTCCCGGCGGGCGCAGGTCCGCCTCCAGCTGGCGATGCTGTTCGCGGACCCGGCCTCGCCGGAGCACGACCGCGAACGGGCCCGCACGGAGCTGGAACGGGTGGAGGATGAGGGCCCGGGCTCCGGCGCGTCCCGCCAGGCCGACGCGGTCCTCGCGTTGCTGGAGGCGCTCGAGGGGCTGGAGAAGTCCGCGGCGGATGAGGGCGAAAGGGCCCGGGGACTTTCGAAGCGGCTCCAGGAGGTGGAACGGAACCTCGGCATTTGCCGGGAGGACGTCGAGCGGATCAAGCAGATCCTCCTCCCCGACGATGAGCCGCCGTCGCCGCGTCGCTGATCGGGCGGGCTCTTCTCTCGCGTTCCGCAGCCACGGCCGCGTGTCGATGATCGCGCGACACGGACGTCTCGCATGGCTGGTCAAGGGCGCTCGCACCGCAGGCCTGCAGCGGGACACTCTTGCTCCCGGGAAGTCCTGGATGGAGAGTCATTTGCTGCCGCCTTCCCGCCGCGTGGCATCACCATTGCTCCGGAGGCCGGCCACCCGACACGACCCGGCGCCCGCTCCCCTGCGGCCGCCGTCGGGAAGGAGGTGCAACGTGGCGCGCAAGCTCTGTCTGGTTCTCTGCCTCACCCTGCTGCTGGGCAGCCTCGTCGTGGTCGCCGAAGACGGCGTCACCGGCCCCGTCATGTCCCTGACGGAGGACGCGATCGTGATCGAGACCGGTTCCGGAAGCTCGGCGACCTTCGTGATCACGGACGAGACCTCGGTCGAGGAGGGTGTGGAGAAGGGTGCCCGGGTGATGGTGCAGTACCACAAGGACGACGCCGGGAAGCTCGTCGCGGACCGCGTCACCGTCCCGGCACAGACGCAACCCTCGCGCGGTTAGCTGCCGCAACCGAGCCGGCGGCGAGAACCGCCGGAAACGACCCTCTGGGAAAGCGGCGGCCGGCCCGGCCGGAATGTCCTGGCCGGCCGCAATCCCCGGGGGGCGGCACCGGGGCCGGTGCCCCCGCAACCCGCGCCGGCCGCCGCCTGTAGCGGGATCCGCACACCGGTGTCCACGAAGACCGACGGGGCATGGGGCATCTGGCGCCCTCCTCGTCGAAAAGACCGGCCCCGTGCGGCACACGGATGCCCCCCCGCTGGCACGCTCATTGCTGAAATAGCATCGTAGATTCGGACCACAGGGCCGCCCCGGGCCTCCGGGCGCCGGCCGATTCCCAAGCAACCCCCGGCGGCACGAGGGTGAAGAGATGAGTCATTTCCGGCTAGAGATCCGGCCGAAAAGTCTGGTGCCATCCGTTGGGAGCGCCATGGGCCCGGATTCGAGGCGCCGCGACGAAGGCGATGCCCCATGCCCCTGTTCGGGGGTAGGATCGGGGAGGAGCGGGAACGAAGAAGACGGGCCCATGCCGCCGCAACCCGAAGGACCGCTGGGGGTTGCGGGCGATTCCCGCCTTGCGCCTCGTCGCCGATGCGCCGACCCCGAACTGGGGCACAGGGCATCGACTCCTCGGCGCGCCTTGGCCTCGCCGCGCAGGGCCCAGCGGCGGACGGCACCAGACTTTTCGGCCGGACCTCTAGTGCGCGCCCTATGTCTGATGCTGCCCCTGGCGGCGTTCCCCGCGACAGCGCTGGCGATGGACTACTTCGTCGGGCTCGACGGCTCCGATTCCCGATGCAACGGCGGGGCGCCGGTAGGCGACGACGGCAGCGGCAACTGCGCCTGGAAGACGCTCCAGCACGCTGTGGATCGGGTCGCAGCCGGCGACACGGTGTACCTGCTGCCGGGGATCCACCGGGTCGATCAGGTCACGATCTCCGCGAACGGTAGCGCCCGCAAGCGGATCACCATCCGCGGTACGGGCATGAACTCCATCATCTCGGGAGCGATGGAGGTGGACGAGACGCTGTTCTCCCGGACTCCCGGGTATTCCAGCATCTACGAGATCCCCTATTCCGACCTGCCGCGACGCACCTTCGATTCACTGCGGCAGGAGGTTACCCAGCTGGACGGCACCACGCCCTGGCTCGGGTACCGGGCCGACGGCACCCGGATCGAGCTCGAGGCAAACTACTTCCAGGGCGTAACCTCGATGAGCCAGCTGGACCTCCTTCCGAAGTCCTATCTGGCGGACGACTCGAATCAGACGCTCTACATCCACACCTCGGACGGACAGGATCCGAGACTCCACCGGATCGAGATCTCCCGACCGTTCGCCCACCGGGCGCTCACCTTCGAGAATGCCAGCTACGTGACCCTCTACAAGGTCACGCTGCGCCATGCCGGCGTCTTCATGCAGGGCACGAACAACAACATCGAGGTGCGCTACGTCGACGCCATCGCCAGCAGCCTGATGACCGGAGCCTCGATGGCCGACCACGACAATCTGGTTCGTGCGGTCTACGTTCACGAGGGCCTGCGTGGCGTTGGCGAGCGTGTGGACGAGACCACGGGCCGGGTGAGTGGCGGCAGCGGGTGCTGCTCGCTGGACGTCGCCGGCGTCCGTCCGATCCTCCAGCAGGCGATCATCGAGGAGATGTGGAACGCCGTCAGCACCTCCCGGGGAAGCCTCGAGGCTCGGATCGAGCGGTCCTTCTTTCGTGACTGCCCCAACCACTCCACCTACATCGATGCGGTGAACACCGACCTGACGCTGCTGCGCAATCACTACATGCGAGTGCAGGACGCCGTGTACATCGACGGTGCGGTGGGGACGAGGGTGTTGCACAACACCATGGAGGCCCCGGTGATCTTCCAGTCGCTGAAATCCGGGATCGCTCCGGTCGGGACCCTCGTGGTCAACAACATCCTCACGGGCTACGCCGTGCCCACGGGGGACCCGATCGATCCGTACGGCGGAGGAGACGTCCGCTACGTGGACTTCTTTGCCGATTACAACTTCTTCCTCCCCCGGGGGGGGTTCAACCAGACCGGCGCCGTCGAGCCGGTGGCCTTTCAGCCCGCAGGCGGTGCCTACACCCGGTACGGGCTCCAGGAATGGCAGTCCATGGCAGCCGCGGCGGGCCGGCCGCACGACGCGCACTCCCTCGAGGCGGACGGGTCGCCGCTCTTCGTGAATTGGAGTTCGGACGACCTGCGCCCGGTCGAGGGCGGGATCACGGTCGATGCCGGCACGCCAATCGTCACATCGGAGTTTCAGGGGGTCGCGCCGGATCTGGGAGCCGATGAGCTCGCTGGCGTGGATCCGCTACCCGGGCTGGAACCTGCGGACATCTGGGGGGTCATCCGCGGAGAACGGCAGTAGCCGGACCCGAGGTCGGGTCCGGTGACAGGGCCACGGGGGTTCCGCCGGCCCCCGTGGCCCATTTCAGACCAGCTCCCCGATGTACTTCTCCCGGGCCAGGCGCCAGAAGACGACCAGAAACGCGGTGAGGGGGATCGCCAGGATCATCCCCAGGATCCCCTGGAGGGCCGAGCCCCAGAAGAACACGGCCACGATGATCGCCATGGGGTGCAGTCCGGTCCGGTCCCCCATGATCCGCGGCGTCAGGAAGTAACCCTCGATCAGCTGCACGGCAGTGAACACGGCCAGGACGAGGCCCACCAGGATCAAGCCTCCCCCCTCCTGGAAGTAGGCCAGCGGCAGGCCGATCCCGAGACCGATCAGGCTTCCGAGGTAGGGGATGATGTTCAGGAATCCCAGCGCCAGACCCAGCACGAACCCGTAGCGCAGGCCGACGAGGCTGAAGCCCGCCGCGAACAGCACCCCCTGCAGTCCGGCGATCAGCAGCTGCCCCCGGAAGAACGCCACCATGATGTCGACGAACTGCCGGACCAGATAGACCACGTCCTTCCGGGTCTCCGGCTTCAGGAAGGGCAGCCCCTTCTCCAGCGGACGGTCGATCTTCCAGTCCATCAGCAGGAAGAAGGAGAAGTAGACCGGGAGCACCACCCACGCCACGCCGGCACCGATGCCCCGCAGGACGTTCCCCCCCGCCGAGAGCGCCCTGCCGCCGACCGACTGGAGCCCCTCCACCACGGCACCCTGCTGCCCCTCGAAGGCCGCCCGGATGCGCTGGCCCCAGGGGTTGGTCGTGAAGAACGCCTGCACCTGCGGCCAGCGATCCCGGACGCCGTCCACCGCCGCCTCCCACCACTCGGGGATGCGGGAGAGCAGGTCGGAGATCTGGCGCACCGCCAGCGCCCCGAAGAACCAGCCGAACAGGCCGAGGGGCGCCAGGACCGAGAGGAAGACCACGGCCAGCGCCAGGCCCGGGGGGAGCTTCAGGCGTGCGCGCAACCAGCCGTAGTACGGCCGGCAGACGAGGGATCCGATCCACCCGAGGGCCAGGGGCAGGAAGACGTGCGAGAACCTCGAGACGAACTGGGAAAGCACCCATCCCATCCCGAGGACGGCCCCGAGGATCACGACCACGGCGAGGATGGTCAGCGCGGCGGCGATGGCCGCTCGCTGTCGCGGGCCCAGGTCGAGGAGGGAGGAAGGCGCGTCCATGGGCGGCATTCTACATCGGCCGCTCAGGAGGCCGCAGGGACCTCCACCGGACAGCCGCCGCAACCCCGGAGATCGCACGACCGGGCGGTGCGGATTGCCAGGGCGCCTGTGGGGCAGGCCTCGGCGCATCGCCGCGCGACCTTCCGCAGCCCCGCGGAAAGGGGGCGGTCGAAGGGGACCGCCACCCGCACGTCGAACCCGCGTCCGGTGATCGAGAGACCGAGCTCCTCTCCCGCCGCCGCGGCGATCCGGACGCAGGCATCGCACAGGATGCACTTCCCGGGCTCGTAGACGATCTCCGGATGGGAGGCATCCTGGTCGAAGCGCCGCCGGGCACCCAGGAACCGGTAGGGATCCGCGCCGTACTCCGTGGTCCACTCGCGGAGCTGGCATCCCCCGGCCTCGCGGCAGCCGCAGCTCAGGCAGCGCACGGCCTCCTCGCGGACACGCTCCGGCGGGAGTCCTGCGTCCACCTCCTCGAAGCGGTCCCGGCGCCGCGCCGGGTCGAGCCGGCGGGTGGCGACCCGGTCGGCGGCCTCGATGCCCCGGAACATCGCGGCGCGCTCGCCGTCGTCCATGTGGCGCAGGGCCACGGCGGTCAGCTCGCGGACGCCGGAGACGATCTCCCCTCGCAGGTGCTGATCGATGGAGGCGGCGGCGCAGCGACCCGCGGCCACGGCGCGCACCGCGAGGTCCGCGCCCAGCACGGCGTCGCCGCCGGCGAACACGCCCGGCAGGCTCGTGGCGAGCGTCCCCGGGTCCGTCCTCAGGCCCCAGCCCGTGACCTCCAGCCCCTCCCGGGCGGCGAGCAGCGTGTCCACCGCCTGGCCCGTCGCCGCGATCACCGTGTCACATCGGAGTGCCTGCTCCGAGCCGGGGATCGGGACGGGTCGGCGCCGCCCCGACTCGTCGGGCGCGCCGAGCTCCATGCGGCGGCAGGTGAGCTCCAGGCCGTCGCCGTCCGGGGCGGGCCGCAGCGCCGAGGGGGCGACGAGGCAGGTCAGCCCGATCCCCTCCTCCTCCGCGGCCTCCACCTCCTCGAGCAGGCAGGGCATCTCGCGGCGGCCCCGCCGGTAGAGGACCCGGACGCGGCTCCCCAGCCGCACGGCGCTCCGGGCGGCGTCCATCGCCGTGTTGCCCCCGCCGATGACGATCACCTCCTCGCCCAGCGCCGGGGTCTCCCCCAGGGAGATCCGCCGGAGGAAGTCGATCCCGGAGATCGCGAGTTCCTCCCCCGGGCACCGGAGGCCGGCGCCAAGCTGGGCGCCGATGGCGAGGAAGACGGCGTCGTGATCCCGCCTCAGGTCCGCGAGGGTGAAGTCCCGGCCCCAGCGAACCCCCATCCGGAACCGAGCGCCGAGGCCCCGGATCAGGTCGATCTCCCGCTCCAGGGCGGCGCGGGGCAGCCGGTAGGCCGGGATGCCGTATCGGAGCATGCCTCCGGGCTCCGGATGGGCGTCGAGCAGCGTGCAGTCGTGGCCCAGCTGCAGGAGGTGGAACGCCGCCGTCAACCCCGCGGGGCCGGCGCCGACGATGGCCACGTGCTTTCCCGTGGGCTCGCCGCGCTCCGGCGCGACCCGCGTGACCTCCGCGTGGTTCCGGTCCGTGACGTGGCGGTGGAGCGCCGCGATGGCGAGCCCTTCCGCCTCGTACTCGGAGCGGCGGCAGTTCTGCTCGCAGAGCCGGGGACATACGCGTCCCAGGGCTCCCGGCAGCGATAGCCGGTCGTAGATCACCTCCATGGCACGGTCCGGCTGGTCGGCGGCGATCTCGTACACGAAGGCGGCCACGTCCAGCCCCGCGGGACAGCCGGCGCTGCAGGGCGCGATGCAGTCCCCGGCGTGATCGGAGAGCAGGAGCTCCAGGGCCATCCTCCGGGAGGCGCGGATGTCCTCGGTGTCGGTGGCCACCACCATCCCTTCTGCGGCGGGGAGGGCGCAGGACGGCGAGAGCGTCCGGTGCCCCACCACCTGCACGCAGCACAGGAAGCATGATGCGGCCGGCTCGATCCCCTGCACGTGGCAGAGGGTGGGAATGCGGATCCCGAGGGCCCTGGCCGCCTCGAGCACGGTGGCCCCTGACTCCACGGTGATCCGTCGTCCGTCGATGGTCAGCGTGATCGGCGCCATCTCAGGCCTCCGGGACCGGCGAGACCGCGCAGACACGACCCCCCGATACGATCTCCACGGCACCGTCCTGGCAGGCCGTGAAGCACATGGTGCAGCGGGTGCACCGGGCCGCGTCGACGGCATGGCGCTCGTGCGGCCGGTACTCGATGGCGTCCACCGGGCACACCTGGGCACAGAGGGTGCACCCGATGCAGTCGTCGTTGATGCGGTACTCCACCAGGTCGGCGCAGCGTCCCGCCGGGCAGCGGCCCTCCTGCACGTGCGCCTCGAACTCCTCCCGGAAGTAGCGCAGCGCCGTGCGCACGGGGTTCGGGGCGGTCTGCCCCAGACCGCAGAGGCTCGCCCGGGAGACCCGCTCGGCGAGCTCCTCCAGGTCGGGGAGATCCTCCGGCCGTCCCTGTCCCGCGCAGAGGCGGTCGAGTATCTCCAGCATCCGCCGCGTGCCGATGCGGCAGAACGTGCACTTGCCGCAGGACTCGTGGCAGGTGAAGCTCAGGAAGAACCGGGAGATGTCCACCATGCAGTCCCGGTCGTCCAGGACCACGAGGCCCCCGGATCCCATGATCGCCCCGGTCCGGGTCAGCGCCTCGTAGTCCACCGGGGTGTCGGCGAGGCCGGCCGGCACACAGCCGCCGGACGGTCCGCCCAGTTGCACCGCCTTGAGGGTCCGCCCGGCCGGGACGCCACCGCCGGGCCCCTCTACGATCTCCCGGATCGTCATCCCCATCGGCACCTCGATGAGTCCGCCGTGCCGGACCTTGCCGGCGAGGGCGAAGGCCTTGGTCCCCTTGCTGGACTCCGTCCCCAGCGCCGCGAAGGCCGCGGGTCCGTGCCGCAGGATCCAGGGGATGCAGGCGAGGGTCTCGACGTTGTTGATGCAGGTCGGCCGCCCCCGGAAGCCGCGCTCCACGGGATACGGCGGCCGGAGCCGCGGCATCCCCCGGCTCCCCTCCAGGGAGGCGATCAGCGCGGTCTCCTCGCCGCAGACGAAGGCACCGGCTCCCTCCCGCACCTCCAGGTGCAGGTCGAAGCCGCTTCCCAGGATGTCCCGGCCCAGCAGGCCCCGGGCCTCGGCCTCGGCGAGGGCCTCGCGGACATGACGCACCGCCTGCGGATATTCCGCCCGGATGTAGAAGAACCCCTCGGACGCGCCGATGGCGTACGCCGCCAGTGCCAGCCCCTCGACCACGCGGTGGGGATCGGACTCGAGGATCAGCCGGTCCATGAAGGCACCCGGGTCCCCCTCGTCGCCGTTGCAGATCACGTACTTCGGGGCCGGCCCCCGGCGGGCGATGGCCCACTTCCGGCCGGTGGGGAATCCGGCACCGCCCCGCCCACGCAGGCCGGAGGCGCCGACCGACTCGATCACGGCATCCGGGTCGCCCTGCTCCAGACACCGGCGCAGCGCCTGGTAGCCGTCCCGCGCCAGGTAGTCGTCCACCCGGAGCGGGTCGACCACGCCGCAGTTCTCCAGGACGATCCTCGGCGCGGCAGGCCCTTCCGGCGGTGCCTCCGGCGGCGGAGGGTCCCCGAGGCCCGCCACCGCCCAGCGGGCCCGGGCCAGGGGACTCCGCGGCCGGAGATGCCGCCGCACGATGGCCGGCACCCGGTCGGGGGTCACGCCGGTGTAGGTGGTGCGACGGCCGTCCTCGATCACCTCCACCAGGGGCTCCCGGGCACACAGGCCGCCGCAGCCGACCGCCTTGACCGTACCGTGCCCGGCCTGGCCCACCAGGAGGACGACGGCGTCGTGGACGGGGCTGGCGCCGTTCGCGACCCCGCACGACGCCAGGCCGACGCGGAACTCCACCGCCCCACGGGTCATGCCTCCTCCTCCACCGCGTCCAGCTCCCGGCGCGCCGAGGCGGGGCTCAGGTGGCCCACGGTCTCGTCCTCCACCATCATGACCGGCGCCAGGCTGCAGCAACCCAGGCAGGCGACCCGGTCGATGGTGAAGCGGCGCTCGGGGTCCGTGTCCTCGCCGTCGACGATGCCGAGATGCCGGCGCAGCTCCTCGGTGATCGGGCCGGCTCCGGCGACGTGGCAGGCGGTCCCGTGACAGACGCGAACCAGCGTGCGGCCGACCGGAGAACGGCGGAAATGCGCGTAGAAGCTGGATGTGCCCGCGATCTGGGCCGGGGTGATCTCGGTGCGCTCGCACACCCGCCGGAGCGCCTCGTCGGGGAGATAGCGGTACTGGTCCTGGATCCCCTGGAGGATCGGGATCGCCGCCTCCCGGCTCCTGCCCACCCGATCGATCAGCGCGTCCACGAAGGCGGGATCGAACGCCGGCAGGAGGACGCTTCCGGGCCGCGTCCTTCCCGGCGACGGATCCGGACGCCGGGCATCCAGGAGATCCTGCAGCGCCGGCGAGGGCGCCGGGGCCAGGGACCGGTGCCACTTTCCCCCGGCCACCAGGCCGGCGACGGCGGCCAGGAGGAGCCAGGCCCCGATCCCGCCGCGGCGCTCCCGGGCGACGGATGCGGCGGTCTGCTTCTCGCGCTGCTCGTGGAGGCGTCCGGCGGCCTCCCGGTCCGTCCGGGCGGCCTCCTCCAGCGCCTGGATCCGCCCCTGCAACCGGGCCGAGGTCCGGACGCCGACAACGTGGTCCACGAACAGACCCGCGGTGACCAGCGACGCGACCAGGGCACAGAGCACCAGCACCGACCGCGCCAGCCGCCGCTGCCGGTCGATCGGCATCCTCACTCCCCCACCGCCCTCGGTCGGAGCCGGCCGTTCATCGTCGCCGTGCCGGTCCCCGTGGCGTGGCCCACGGGGCAGGAACGGTAGCAGCGTCCGCAGGCGAAGCAGCGACTGCGAACCGCCCGGCGTTCCTCGATCGCCCCGTAGGGGCAGGCGTCCTGGCAGAGCCCGCAGTCGAGCTCCCGGTCCGGTGTGATCGAGAAGCTCCGCCAGGCGTAGCGGGAGAACACGGCGAGCAGCGCCCCGTAGGGGCAGAGCCAGCGACAGTAGGGACGCCCGACGAAGATCCCTCCCAGGACGAACAGCCCGCCGAGGCCCAGCATCCACCAGGTCCCCGTGAACCGGAACAGACCCACGAACGGATCGAAGCGACAGATCACGAAATCCCGGGAGGCGGCAACGGGGATGGCGACGAAGCCGACCGCGACCCCCAGGTAGACCCAGCGCATCCAGCCGAGAGCACGATCCAGGCGGGACGGGACGCGGACCGGCCGGAGGAGCATCAGCTCCTGCACCGCACCGAGCGGACAGATCCCGGCGCAGAACACCCGCCCGAACAGCAGCGCCGCCAGCAACGGCAGCGTGAAGGCGGCGATGACCGCGAACGGCACCGCGTACGTCGGGTCGACCAGTGCAGCGGTGACGTTCTGGATGGAGCCGATCGGGCAGACGCAGCCCTCGCGGTAGAACCCGAAGTAGGCGACGCAGGCCGCGGTGAGCGCCACCAGCGCGGCCCGCGAGCGGCGCTCGAGGGCGAGCCAGGCTCCCAGCCCCAGCGCCGCGGCCAGCAGCCCCATGTCCAGCGCGTCCCACGCGGCGCCCCTGGGCCGCGGCCGCTGCACCTCCGGCGTGACGTATCCCTCGCCGATCACCTCGTCGCTGGGGGCCACGTCGGCCTGGCGCTGATACTGCAGCTCCTGCGCGAGGACACCGCCGCCGGCAAGGGTCATCAGGAGCAGGACCCCCGCGATCCCGTGGAGGCTCGACCGGCTCATCCGGAGGCCGCGCTACACCGCGTCCAGGGGACGCTGCTCATAGGCGTCGTCGGGGCAGGCAGTGGCGATGGAACAGCGGTTGCAGTCCAGGCAGACGTCGTGACGCACCTCGAGTGTGATCGAGCCGAGCCCGGCAGGCTCCTTGCACTCCATCACGCAGCGGCCACAACCGTTACACAATGCCTCGTCGATGGTGTACTCGTAGAAGTTGTTGGCGGGATCGTCCGGATCGATCCACCCGATCGGCTCGCGTTTGATGGCGTCCCTGGGGCAGAGCTTCTCCGTGGGGAGCCCATCGGGGCCGACGGCGCTCCGGATCTCGAAGTACGCGGGACAGACGTAACAGCGCCCGCACTTCGAGAACTGGTTCACGGCGCGCACCGCGGACAGGGCCAGCACGCACTCGGTCGCGCAGGCCTCGCAGGTTTCCACGCCGAGGGCCCCGAGCCGGGAGTTGACGCACCGCGAGGTGTCGATGGCCCAGGCATTGCCGTTCCACGCCTTCAGGGAGAGCAGCGTGGCGGTGCCCCCGAGACCCAGGAAGACCAGTCCCCGGGCGGTGTGCTCGAGCATCTCCCGCCGGGTGATCACCCGGACGCGCCCGGCGCCGTCGGCGGCACCGCGGTCGTCGCGGCTCATCCCGCCCGCTCCCCGGCGACGGCCTGGAAGACGAAGATCTGCAGGCGGGCGGTGTCGGCGACGTAGAGGCGCCCCGTCGAGTCGAGGGCACAGTCCATGTTCTTCGCCGCCGGATCGTAGCCCGGGTCGTCGAGGACCGACAGCAGGCCTCCCTCGGGGCTGTAGACCTTGGCCCGCGGTCCGGCCTTCTCGGTCACGATCACCCTGCCCGCCCGGTCGAGGGTGAGGTTCGTCGGGTTGCAGCACCCGGGAAAGCCGGCGGGGTCCTGGCCGTCGAAGCGGCCGAAATGGTCCAGCAGATCCCCGTCCGGCCGGAAGCGCTCGACCCGGTGCATCCCCGGATTCGCGACGTGCAGGATCCCGGCGTCATCGATGGCGAAATCGACGACGCCGTTCGGGATGTGGAACCCGCCCTTCCGGTGGCGATCCCCGATCTCGTTGAGGAAGCGGCCATCCGCGGCGTAGCGGTGGATACAGCGCGCCGAGGCGTCCGCCAGGTAGACCTCGTCGCCGGCGAATCCGATGGCAGTGACCAGGCCAAGCTGCCCCGGATCGCGCCAGGCGTCCAGGCGGCGTCCTTCCGGGCCGAAGATCTCCACCTGCTCCATCTCGCCGATCCAGACGCGGCCCGCGGAATCCGTCGCCACGGCATGCCCCGGGGTCTCGGTGGCCCAGGACCGCGGCGCCCCGCCGCCGGGATCGAAGACCCGGACCTCGGAGTCCCCCACCGCCAGCAGCCGGTCCTCCCGGTCCACCGCCAGGCCCCGCAGCGCCTCCCGGAAGCCCGTCGCGCCTTCCCCGTCGCCGATCGTCCCCGCGGGCTCGAAGCGCATCGTCATTTTTTCTCCCCGGGTCACGCCTTCACCTTGATGCAGACCATCTTCGTCATGTCCCGCAGGATGAGCTTCCCGTCGGAGAGCGCCATCGGCCCCCAGACGTCGTGCCCCTCGAGGACCTGGGCCCGGGCGAGTTCGCTGTAGCCCTTCGCGTTCGCCTCCAGCAGACGAAGCGTGCCCGTGCTCCCCTCCAGCACGAAGAACATGCCGTCGGCCAGCAGGAACGATCCCAGGTCGAAGGAGGCCTTCCCCTCGCTGGTCCATACCGGCTTTCCGTCCAGGTCGAGGCAGGTGAACAGACCGCGCTTGGCCTTGCCGACGGCGAACATGTGGCCGTCCGCCAGGATCGGGGTCTGCACCTCGGAGTTCCACTCGGTGGGACCGTGGACGAAGAGCGTCTCCGTGGACCAGGCGTCGCCGTCCCGCGTCACACGGAACATGGTCCCGCCGGCGTCGTAGGCCCCGGTGACGTAGACCCGCTCGCCGTCGATGGCGAGGGGCGAGGGGGAGACGGAGATGTTGAACTTGAAGGGGTGGTGCCAGAGCATCCGGCCGTCGTCCGCGGCGACCCCGATGGCCCCCTCGAGCACGCTGAACAGGTACTGCCGCACCCCGCCCAGCGTCGCCGGCATGGGGGAGGCATGGGACAGCAGCCATCCTTGCGGGTTGGCCGTGGTCCAGATCTCCTTCCCCGTGGCCGGGTCCAGCGCGACCATGAGCGCCTTCGCCCCTGCCGGGGCCACGATCAGGTGCCCGCCGTCCAGGAGCGGGTTCTGGCCGTTGTACCAGGGCGGGATCTGGGAGCCGTAGTCCTTGACGAAGTCCTTCCGCCAGCGCTCCTCCCCGGTGGCGGCATCCAGCGCGTGCAGGACCGCCTTCGGATCCAGGGAGAACACGAGGGCTCCGTCGGTGGCAGGGACCGTCCGGGTGATGCCGTGGTTCGGCCGGATGCGGCGCGGCTCCCGGAACCTCCAGAGCTCGTCCCCGGTGTTCAGGTCCAGGCAGCGGACGAGGAAGTCGAAGGCGGACTCGTCGTAGTCGTTGAAATAGACCTTCCCGTCGTGGATCGCCGCCGCGGCATAGCCCTGGCCCACCGGCGTGGACCAGAGGACCTCGGGGCCGCCCTCCGGGAAGGCCCGGAGCAGGCCGGTCTCGTCGGAGATCCCGTCGCGCTTCGGGCCCCGGAACTGGGGCCAGTCGCCCGCAAGGGCCACCGCGGCCGCCAGGATGAGGATCGGGAAGAGGATGAGTCGTCGCCGCATGCCGCCCCCGGGTCTGTGGATGGCCGTTCGCGCCGGCGCGGAGCCGCCCCGGCGTCGTCGGGAAGGCCAATGTGCAGGATCGATACCAGCGCCGGAGATGTAATGTGCATGTAAAAGCCTTTTTTTATAGATAGTTAGAAAGAACGACGGGGTGCGTGGAACGACCGTTCCTGCGGGATTTCGCCCAGGAGTCACACGCGGGCATCATGGGCTCACGACGCAACCCGGGCGCAGGGAGTTGAGGAGGATGTTCCGGAAGCTCCCTCGACGGCGAGACCGGCGGGGTCGGGAGGACGACCGTGCCCCGGGGACCGCCGGCCCGCAGTGCGGCAGCCGGCGCCGGAGCGCCGGCGGCAAGACGGCGCGTCGGCCCTGCGGCGCCCTGACCCGTCGCCGGCCGCGGCCCACCTGCCGCGGCCGGCGACGGGAAGGTCAGTCCTTGCTCATGTCGGGCGGCTCCGGCGCCTCCGGCTCGCCGGGGTACCCCTTCAGCTCCTGGAGCAGGACCTCCACCGCCTTCTCGATGGAGGGATCGTGGCCCGCGGCGATCGCCTCGGGCAGATCCCAGACCTCGATGTCCGGATGGACGCCGATCCCCTCGACGGCCCACATCCCCCCGGTGTCGAAGAACCGGAATGTCGGGTAGAGCACGCCGCCGCCGTCCACCAGCATCGGGTTACCGGAGATCCCGATGAGCCCGCCCCAGGTCGTCGTCCCGATCAGCTTGCCGAGGCCCGCCTTGCGAAAGTAGTAGGGCAGCGCGTCCCCGCCCGAGGCGGCGTAGCCGTTGATCAGCATGACCTTGGGGCCGTCATGGCGGAACCCCGGGGTGCTGTTGGGCTGGATGCCCCGGCGGGTCCAGTACGAGAGGGTGGTCCGGGACAGCATCTCGATCATCCGGTCGGGGATGAACCCGCCGCCGTTGTTGCGGTCATCGATGATCAGGGCCGGCTTCGAAACCTGGCTGTAGAAGTACTTCTGGAGCGCCCGGTTTCCGGCGATGGCGGTGTCGGGCAGGTGGATGTAGCCGATCTTGCCGCCCGACAACTCGTCCACCAGCGCCGCGCGGCTCGTCACCCAGTCCAGGTAGCGCAGGTTCCCCTCGCTGGTGATGGTGCGGACGGTGACCTCCCGGGCGCCCTCGGCCTCGGGCACATCGTTCACCGTCAGCGTCACCTGCGCGTCCCCCTTGCCCTCCAGCAG
>JASFRI010000022.1:0-22008 GCA_050115015.1 Acidobacteriota bacterium | reverse complement strand
ACAGCACTGCGACCGCAGCCGCGGCCACCCACTTCATCTTCCGGTTCATGAACATCCTCCCAAGAGTACGGAGTCGCCTCCGCGAAAAAGCGACCGCCCGCCGCCGTTCCCCCACCGACGGTGGCAGCCCCAAATCAGGAAAGCCTCTTCGCGGTAGACGTTCGGGGCGATAGCCCCTTCCATATACCGCGAAGCATCTGGAGTGTCAAGGACGTTTTCGCTTCCCGGGGGGGTGCCCGGAAGCGCCCCGGCGGCAACGCGGCTCGTCACCGCCGGCTGCCAGGAACTGTCCTTGAAAGTGGACACGCTCTTCATCCCGCCAGCTGCTCGACCCGGTAGAACACCACGGCCGAGCCGTTCCGCTCGGGGTCCGTCCAGGTCGTCCCCCGGATCACCTCCCCCTCCCCCGCCGCCAGCTGCCGCGGGTCCGTCGCCCGGATCACGCGGTAGCTCCCGGCCCCGGAGGCCTTCCAGCGCAGGACCACGTGATCGCCGTCCGACAGGACCTCCAGCCCTTCCACGGAGACCGGAACCGCCGCCGGGGCCATCTCGCTCACCGCCGGCGCCGGACCGACACCCCGGAACGCCAGCGGGGCCACCATCACCGCCACGAGGGCCGCCGCCGCCGCCAGGGCCCAGGAGGGCCGGAGCGCCGGGATGGACAGCCAGCCCGTTCGCCGCGGCCGGCCCGCGTCCGCCAGAACCGCCCGGCGGCGCGCCGGGCTGAGGACCTCGGGCCCGGACGGCTCCAGGGCCGCGCGGATCCGCGCCGCCATCGCCTCCGTGCCCTGCGTCTTCGAGGTCTTGGTCATATCGAGCCCTCCTGAACGTCGCCTTCTGTCCTGTTCTACCTCCCCGGGTCGCCGGGCGTTCAATCGAATCCTCACAGGGTGGTGCGGAAATTGTTGCTCGGCCCGGCGCCGATGCCACCGACACAGGTTAAATGTCTAACGATCAATGATTTGCATCGCAGCGACCGCCTGCCCCGCCGGAACCCGCCCGGCGCGACGGGCCGCGGCCACCGGACGCGGTCTGCGCTCCGCGGGGACCCGCGGCGCCCGATGGGCTCCACAGGCTTCGCACCACCATGGAACTGGACCAGGACGGCGTCCTCGCCTAGGATGGGGCGGTTTCCGACCCCGCGGCGCCGGAGCGCGCCGGGAGACCCGAACCGGTGCCCGACGCCCACGCATCCCCCGGCCACCTCCGGCCCGCCCTCGCGGCCGTCGCGCTGGCGGCGCTGGCCGTCGCGCTCGCCGGCCCCCCTCCGCCCGGCGAGGCCGGCCTGGCGCTGGAGGCCGGCAGGTGCCTGGAGACCGGCCAGTGGCTCCTGCAGTGGGCCCCCGGCGCACTGGGAGGGCACGGATCCCCGCTGTTCCTCTTCCGGCCACAGGCCGGCCCCTACGTGCTGGGCCTGCTGGTCTTCGCGGGTCTCGGCGGCGCCGCCGCGGTCCGCCTCGGGACGGCGCTCGCCGCCCTCGCCGCCGCGGGTGCCGCGCTGCGCCTCGGCGACGAGCTCTGGGGGGACAGGGAAGCGCTGGCGCTGGCGGCCACCGTCGCGCTGGTCCCGGCGGGTGCGGCGCCGCGGCCGGACGCGCTGCTGGCCGCCGCCGCGGGGCTCCTGGCGCTGATCGGGGCCCGCGGGCTGCCCGCGGCGGGCCGCTGGCTGCTGGCGGTCGCCGGGATCGCCGGGGTCTATCTCGCCCTGGGCACCGGAGGCCTCCCGGAGCTGGTGGTGGTGCTGGCCCTGGCGGCAGTGCTGGCGCCGGCGGCCGGTCGTTCGGCCCTGGCGGGTGCCGTGGCGGCGGCGGCGGGCCTCACCGCCTACCACTGGCTGCCGGCGCTGATGGAGCGGGGCGCCGTCCGGCCGGCCCCCCCGCCCTCCCCGGGCCCGATCCCGATCCCGGCCCTGGCCCTCGCCGCCGCGACGCTGGTCGCGGCGGCCGCACTCGGGCTCTCCGGACGGGCGAGCGGGGCCCGGCACCGCGGGGCGTGGATCGTCGCGCTGGTGGCTCTGCTCCTCACCTGTCTCCGTGCGGCCCTGAGCCCGGCGGGAGGGCTGACGGTGGCGGGGGTCCTCGCCCTCGGGCTGGCCGCGGCGGGTATCGTCGGCATGGCGCGCGGCACGGCCGGCGCCCTCGGGGCCACCGCCGCGGTCGCCGCGGGGGCGATCGGCGTCGCGCTGCTGGGCGGGGGCGCGCCCGCCGCGCTCCCCGCACCGGTGCCGGCCCCGGTCCACCGTCTCCCCCCGCCGACGCAGGGGACGTTCCTCCTGCCGGGACCGTGCAATCTGGGCAACCTGCGCTCCGGGAGCGATCAGCACTTCGCGGACGTCGACTGTCCCGCGGCGGCGGTGCTCCGCTCCCCCGTGCTCGCCTTCCCGGGGTGGACGGTCACCGTGGACAACCGCCCCGTCGCGGCGGCGACGCACCCCGTCGAGGGCACCCTCGAGATCCCGGTGCCCGCCGGGCTGCACCGGGTGCAGCTCGAGCTGCGGGAGACCCCGCCGCGGATCGCGGGCAGGGCCCTGTCCCTGCTCGCGGCGGTGGCCGCCATCGCCTTCGCCGTGCTGCGCTCCGGCGCCGCCGACGGGGATCAGTCCTCCCGGAACAGCTCCGGGAACTGACCCTCCAGCCGCTCCCGCAGCTTCCTCCGCGCGTTCGAGACGTGCCGCCGGACGGTGACCCGGGTCACCCGCAGGGCGCGGGCCACCTCCAGGGTCTCCAGCCCCTGCAGATCCCGCAGGACGTAGGCGGCGCGCTCCTGGGGCGACAGGCAGCGCAGGGCCACCAGCACCCGCTCCCGCAGCCGGCCCGCCTCGGCGGGATCCGCCGGGTCCCCTTCCGGATCCACGACCTGCGCCGCGCGCCGTCCCGCCTCCCCCTCCAGGGAGACCGTGCGGGAGCGGCGCGCGCGACGGAGCTGGTCGTGGGAGGCGTTGACGACGATGCGGTAGAACCAGTTCGTGAAGGACTCGCCGCTGCGGAAGCGGTGGACGTAACGGAAGAGCTTGAGAAACGCGTCCTGCACCGCGTCCTGCGCGTCCTCCCGGCCCAGCCCGAGCTGGCGGGCGAGCCCCAGGGCGCGCGACTCGTAGCGGTCCAGCAGTTCCCGGTAGGCCCCGGGATCGCCCTGCTTGGCCCGCTCCACCAGCGCCTGGAGCTCCGGGTCCTTCGGGTCGGGATGGGTCACGGCCCTCCGGCCGCGGCGAGCCTCCTCGCGAGCACGATGGCCCTTCCCCGGCGGAGAGGCTCAGAAGGGGCTCTTGGAGCCCCGGGAGTCCACGGCCAGGACAGTATAGTAGAAGGGTGACGACGGCGGCGCGTGGAAGAACGCCGCCGCGGTGGTCGTACCGAGGAGCGTCGCGCCGTTCGCCGCGGCCCGGCCCACCGGTGTCGTCGCGCCGTGGACCTCGTAGTGATCCACCTGGAAGGGCAGGCCGCCCACGGTCATCGTGACGGGCGTCCAGACCAGGTCGAGCCCGCCGCCCGCGTCGGTCACCTGCAGATCGGTGATGGAGGCGGGGAGGTCCAGGCCCAGCGGCGAGCGGAACCCCGCGTCGTCCACCGCCACGACCAGGTAGAACAGGTTTCCGGGGGCGGCCGCGGCGCCGGCGTCCCGCCAGGTGATCGCCGGCGCGGCGACGGAGGCCAGGGGGGCCCCCTCCGTCGGGAGGAAGGTCGGCGTCGCGCCGCGGTAGACCTCGTAGGAGACGATGGTCGTCCCGAGGCCGTGGATGTCCGTGGTCACCGGCGCCCAGCGCAGGTCCAGCGATGCGGGGTCCCCCGCCGCGGGCTCCACGAGCAGGTCCTCCACCGCGGCGGGCGGCCGCACACCGAGGATGAGGCCCGGGACCGCGGTGACCTCGACGGAGCGGGGCGAGACCAGCCCGCCGGTGTTCTCCGCCTCCACCGCGAAGTAATACGTCATCCCGGTGGCCAGGGGCTGGATGAACGCCTCGGTCTCGGATCCGCCCACCTCGACGAAGCCGTCGCTCGCGCCCGGGGCGTCGCCGAAGTGCACGCGGTAGATCGCGATGTCCCCCTCCGGGTTCTCGTCCCAGGCGACCCGCACACGGTCGAAGGAGGTCGGCGCCGGGGCGGCGGTCACCCCCTGGGGCTGCGACGGCGGAAACGGATTGACGGGGGTGGCCTGGACGCAGTCGGGGCCCGAGACGTCGCAGTCCGTGTTGCGGTTGGACCAGCCGCTCTCGAACCCGTCGGCGTCGAGCGCCACGACGGCGTAGTAGTAGGTCGTGGCGTTCACCACGGTGTCGTCGTCGAAGGAGGTGCCGGGCTCGGGCCCCGGGGTCACGGGGGCGTAGCCCGTGTCCGGCGCCTCGCTGCGGTAGATCCGGTAGCCCGCCACCGGGTCGGTGCTGGCGGTCCAGGACAGGTGGACCACGCCGTTGTCCCCCACCGCGGCCAGGTCGGCGGGGGCCGCCGGGGCGGGCAGGGTCAGCCGCAGCGCCGGATCCGCCAGCAGTTCGTAGCCCAGCAGATCGAGGCGGGAGCCCTGGCCGTCCAGGGCCAGCAGCCCGAGGGCGGCCAGCTCCCCGGCGGTGCGCGTCTTCGGCGGTCCGAACATCGCGCCGTAGATCGCGTCCACCACCGGCTCCCCCACCAGCGTCGAGGAGAGGCCGGCCGGGGCGAACGCGCCGATGGCGCCGCGGCCCGGGGTCAGGGTCCAGGCCTCCCCCATGCCTGGCGCCACGTGCCAGGCGAACCCGCCGGACAGGCAGTTCTCGATGATCATCATCGGCTGGCGATCCCCGTTCGCCTGCAGGGGGACGTCGCTGGTGGAGTAGAGCCCGTCCAGCCCCCAGCCGGTGAAGTTGCCGTGCCCCATGTACTCCAGCAGGGCGGCGCCGCCGTCCACGGCGTCCTGGATCGCCTGGTGCATCGCCGCCTGGTTCCCCTGCCCCCCGAAGTCGCGGTCGTAGAACAGGGACTCCACGGTGAAGGGCGGCGCGATGTAATCGGTCTCCAGCTCGCCGACGATCCGCTCGAACTCCGCGGTGGAGGAGGGCAGGATGCCCCGGTCGGTGATCGCCAGCGCGTGGGACCGCCAGGGTCCCGACTCCGGAGCGGTCTCGTAATCCAGCAGCTTCGAAAAGACGTCCTCGGTCTCCGCGGCGCTGCGCGTGGACAGCCGCCCGTGCAGGAACTCAGGAAGGTAGTCGTCCCCGGAGACCGCCGTCATCCAGACGTCACTGCTGAACCACGCCAGGACGCTCCCCTCCACGTAGAGGATCGACGTGGGGACCCCGTCGAAGAAGGGCTGCGGCAGGCCCGTGTAGTCGAAGCGATCGCGGTAGTCCACGGTGCCGTCCCCGAGGAACAGGACGAAGCGCGGCGGGTCCGGGACCAGGTCCCCGTCCGCGTCCCACCCCGTCCAGTTCTGGAACACGTGCCCGAGGAAGGCACGGATCCCCTCGGGGCCCGGCAGGGAGTCGGCGAACTCGTCGAAGATGTCCTCGACGAACGCGACCGTCACCGGGTATCCCTGCGCCTCCCGCCGGTCGACGAACTGGCTGAAGGCGCTGCCGGGGGTCGTGTCGATCAGGTCGGGCTCCGTGAGGATCAGGTAGCCCGCGCCGTTGGCCGGGTCGGAGAGGCTCGACGGCGTGTCCTCCACGAGATCGGGCCCCGCCAGGGCCGTGCGGCCCGCCGCAGCGGTCACGAGGATGGTGCGCTCCCCGGTCCCGAGGGGGTGGATCTCGAAGCTCGCCGAGAAGGGCGGCCCTCCCGCGATGTCCAGTCCCGTCAGCCGGGCAGGAGCGGGATGCGTGCCGGCGCCGACGGGGACGGAGAGGTCGTACGCCACCACGTCGCCGTCGGGAAGCCCCGTCACGGTGAAGCCAAGGTCCCCGTCGGGGACCGTGAACTCCAGCAGGCCCGAGGGGGCCGAGAAGTCCCGGCGGTAGGTCACCTCCGCATGGTCCAGGATGACCTCGTTGGTCACCTCGCTGGGCCCGTTGAACACGGGCTCGGCGGTGAACTCCAGGTCGGTGGGATCGGTGAGGTCCGCGGCCTGGTCCACCACCACCTCCGCCGTCGCCGCGGTATCGCCGTCGAAGACGAGGTCCGGCGCGCTGGATCCGTTCAGCCGGATCGAGATCACGTGATCGGGATCCACCGCACTCAGGGAGGTCACACCGCGGAGGGCGAGCCGCACCGTCGCCGGCACCGCGTCGCCGGTGAGACCCGGCAAGGCCAGCGACAGGTTGCGGGTGGCCGGCTTCGTGGTCCCGCCGACGTCCAGGGAGTTCGACCGGGGCCCCCAGTACCAGGCGTCGTCGCCGATCAGCGGCAGGAACACGGTCTCCTGCTCGAAACGCACGGTGTCCTCGTAGTCGGGCTCCGCCGGCAGCGGGGAGATCGCGTCCGGCGCCCCGTCCAGGGTGCCGACCCGGGAGCCGCTCCCCGGCTCCCCGGTGAGCACGTAGACGTTCGTCCCGCCGACGTCCGTCTCGCGGTACAGGAGCAGCCCGAATCCGAGGTCCGCCTCCAGCTCCATGTCCGGCTCGTGGCGCCCGCGGCCGACGAACTCCACGTACTCCCCCGGCTCGAGCACCGCGTCGGCATCGCCGACGATCCGGATCGGGATCTCCAGCCCGCGGTTCCGCAGGCGCCATCCGGCGGGATCGGTGGCGGCCAGGGCCGGCGAGGCCGCGGCCAGCGCCGTCTGGCTCAGCCGGTAGAGGCCGTCGGCGGCCACGCGGATCTTGAGCCGCGGCCCCGCGGCCGCGGCCGCCTCGGGCCGCCCCGGCGCCGGGCGGGACCGCAGCCCGCGTCCGGCCTCGTAGTTGAGGATCGCCTCCCGGTACAGCCCCTCCCATCCGGACTCCGCCGCCGTCGTCCGCGGGACCGCGGCCTCGGGGGAACGATGGTGGACGACGACCCGGGCCCGGCGGAGCACCAGCTCACCCCCCTCGAGGGCCAGCGGCCGGTAGATCACCTCCACGTAGCGCTGGTGGCGCAGCTGCCCCTGCCGGCCGAGCTCGACGACCGGGGCCGGCGCCGCGTACGCGGCCGGGTCCTCCCGCAGGACCGTGCGGAAGTCCACGCCGGGCCGGAGCGGACGGCCGTCCTCGGGCACGGAGAGCACGTCCCGGGTGGGCACCGGCGCCGGATGCACCGGGCCCAGGGACGTGCGGGTCACGTCCAGGATCTCGAGCGACGGGACGGACCCCGGGGGCAGCGCCACCCTCCCAGTCCAGACCGGCAGCGCCGGCGCTCCCACGGCGCCGGCCTCGCCGAATCCCGGGATCGTCGCCCGCTGATAGCGCGTACCCGGCACCGGGACGAGACGCACCGGCTCCCGCGGCGCCAGCCGGAGGACGGTCGCCGACGGGTCGGACGAGACGACCTCGGCGGGACGGTCCGCGGCGGCCAGGAGTCCCGGCAACAGCAGCGGCAGCAAGGCGGCGAGGACACGCCGGGTGGGCCCGCTGGAGCAGCAGGATGACAAGAGAAACACCTCGGATCGCCGCCCGGTGGGGCGGAGGAATTCGTACGCGAGAGCGCTCCCCCGCAATATCGGGCGCGGACGGCGCAAAAACAAGCGCCCGGGGGGTCCGCCTGGCGGGCCGGGGTGGATGGGGCCCGTCTGCGCGCGCCCATCACAGACACACGAGGACCCACCCGTGCCGTCACCGGCGCAGGTGGGTCCCCGTTACATGCACGTTCTGAGACGGTTCCGGCCACGGCCGGAACCGCCACACCGGCCCGACTAGCTCGTCAGCGGGCCGCCGGAGCAGCCGGCGTCGTCCGCCTTCTGGCAGCTCACCGCCCGAGCCTCGATCTTCTCGGTGTGGATGATGGCCGGCTTCTGGTAGGTCTTCTTCATGAAAGCCCCCCTCTGGCAAATGCGACCGCAGATGCGGTCTGGGAAACGGAAACCACTGGATTATGCACAGCGCGAGCGGGCCCGTCGCTGCGCGACCTCGTAGGCCTCTTGTCGGAAACGGGCGTTCACCTCCACCTGGAAGTACCCGCCCATGGGATCCCCCGTCTGGACCTCGGCGACGCCGAGACAGTAGGGGGCGAACCGCCCGTGCTCCTGACGGTTCAGAATATCGCTCATCTCGACGGCCTTGTCACGCACCTCGACGAGCGTCTTGTTGTCCGGTGACCAGATCTCCTCGAACGTCCCCGCCTCCCGCAGATTCCCCAGGGAGCGCCGCCACTGGACGCAGGGGAAGACGTTCCCGTAGGGATCCAGCGTGAACGAAGACCGGCCCGTGCCGCACACCGCCTGGATGCTGGCGTCGTCCCGGGGCGCGATGACCGGGTCCGGCCGGAGGTACGCCATCTCGTCGGACCAGTAGCGCCGGAGGAACTCCTCGGTGGCCTGGAGCTGCAGCGGGGACGTGTCCCCGTCGTCCCGGGGCGTGATCACGGTGTCGAAGACCGCGACGGAGTCAAGGCTGTCGCACAGCTCCTTGACCTCCACGACCTCGTCCTGGTTCCACCGCGTGACGGGGCATTTCATGTTGACCTTGATGCCCCGCTCCCGGAGCAGCCGCACGGCGTTCTTGAGCCGCTCGAGGGAGCCCGGGACCCGCGTCAGCTTGTCGTGGGTCTCGGGGCGCGCGCCGTGGATGCTGGTCTCCACCTCCAGCGGTGTGATGGCGGCAATCTTGTCCGCCCGGCGTTCGTCGATGCTGTGGGCGTTCGTGTAGATCCGCAGCGCGAAGCCCATGTCCCGGGCCGCATGCCCCAGGGTGAAGAAGTCGCGGCGCGCCAGCGGCTCGCCGCCGGTCAGGGTCAGGTAGAGCACGCCGTAGTCCGCAATCTTCCGGAAGACGTCGATCATCTCCATCGTGGACAGCTCCTGCTGCTCCTTGTCCACGACGTTGTAGCAGAACGTGCAATCCAGGTTGCACGCGAACGTCAGCTCGATCTGCGCCGACATCGGCCGGGCGGCATTCCAGCGCTGCTTCTTGATCTCGAGAAGCGGGCTCTCCTCGCCGACGATGTTGCACTCTTCGGCCATCTGCGCTGCCCCTCTCTATCCTTCCGTCGCCGGCGACAGCATGCCGCCGGCCTCCAGCTCGTCCAGAAACGCCGTCAGGTCCTGCCGCGCCTGGCCCTCGTCCACCTCGTACTCGGCGCGGATCGCGCTGACGAGATCCTCGACGGTGTGCCGTCCGTCCAGCAGCTCGAAGATGAGCGAGCCGGCCGGGTTGAGCACCTTGATCTCCGCCCCGTGCGGGAGCACGACCACCGCTTGTCCTTCATACCGCCGAAAGGCCGCATCGGCAACCATTTTCGGCCGATGATCCGGACCCCACTCGGGCATCCCGCTCTGCGCTCCTCGCGGCCCGCGGGCCGCCTCAGGCGCTCCCGGTCGCGGCCAGGACCGCGTCCCAGAAGCTGGCGTCCTTCCGGAAGTGCAGCCGGTAGGCCGGAACCGCATCGATCGCCCGGCCCAGCGCCTCCAGCACAACCGGTCCATTCTGCGGCCTCTCCGTGACGAACGGGAGGCTGCCCATCAACTCGCTGACCGCCCGGGCCGTCTCGAGCCTCTCGAGGCGGACCGTACGGTCCTGGATCAACCGATAGAACCCGGCGATCGGGAACCGCTCCTGCCGCCGCGGCAGCTCCGCCAGGTGTCCCCGGAACGGGATGCTCGCCGCCCGGGGCCCGTCGTCGTCCAGCACCAGGATCAAGTCGTCGCTGATCACCCGGTGCCCGGCCGACAGCCGGCATGTGGTCGTCTTCCCGCTGCCCGAGGGGCCGAAGAACAGGTACGCCGCCCCCTCCCGGACGATCCCGGCGGAATGCAGCAGGAAGGCTCCCCGGTGCAGCGCGAGGGTCGCGTAGAGGACCCGCAGGAAGTTCTCGAGGCTGGACTCGAAGCCGCGCCCCTCCACGTCGCAGAGGGCCAGCCCTCCCGCCCCTTCTTCCCTGCCGAACCAGCCGGCGAACCGGTAGGACCAGCAGCGGAGCCTCTTCCCCTCGTACTCCGTCGCGAGCCTGTAGAGCTCGGGCCCGCCCGAGGTGTCCACCTGGAGGAAGCCGTCCACCGGCCCGCGACGGACATCCACGACGACGTCGGGGACTCCAGCCTCCCCCTCGGCGGCGAAGATGCCATAGCGACGGGCAAACCAGATGGCCTGCTCGTCGGAGAGCCCACGGGCTCGCACCCGGAACCCCGCGACGTCCAGCCCCACCTGCCGGTCCCCGAAGGCGGGCGCTGCCTCGCAGTCGCCCCAGTCCGGGGTCCGGTCACCCGGCCGCAGGACCGCTCCCGCGGTTTTCGCCTGATCCTCCTCCATGGAACCGCTCGCTCCTCCGGCGTCGCGCGGTAATCGTACGAACACCGCAGGAGACCGTCAACCTGCAACCCTCAGCCCGACCCCCCCGATCCCGTCGGCGGTGCCGGCCCGGGCTCCGTGCCATCCATCCCATCCGTGGCGCCGACCGGCGCGGCCCCCTGGGCCATCCCCAGCCGGTGCCGCATCAACCCGGCGATCGAGACCATCCAGGCCCCCCAGCGCCGCGCTCTCGGTCGGGCCCCCGTCCTCAGGACCCGGACCACCGTGCCCAGCAGCTGGTCACCCCCGATCCGCCGGTCCCGATGAGGGATCGCATCCCCCTTCGTGTAAGCCCAGCGCAGCGTCCCGACCAGCGGCCAGCGCCACAGCACCCGGTGAACCACATGCCCCAGAACCGGGTCCCGGTACAGTGCCACCTCGCCAATCCCGGGCGGCCGGGCCCTGACCTCGACCCGGTCACCCACCCGGATGCCCGGCTCCATGCTCGAGCTGGTGACCTCGAAACGCACCATGCCCCGCTGGAGGAGAGCCTCCCCGACGAGGTCCAGTTTCACACCCCTCTGTCGGATATCCGGCATGGGGCCAAGGTCTTGAGCATCCTACGATTTGGCCAGCCTAATATACTGCGAAAGGTCAGGGGTGTCAAAGTCTTTTCTCGAATTGTCCTCTGCTGGTGGGGGGTTTCACGGCACCCCTTGACCGGGGCCGGGGCTCAGCCCGCCGTCCCCTCCGGTGGCTCCTGGAGCGCCGCGACCACGGCCCGGGCGACCCCGGCCGGTACGACCTTCGACAGTTCCGCCTCGCTCGCCGCCCGCACCCCCTCGAGGCTGCCCAGCTCGCGCAGCAGCCTCCGTGCCCTCGCCGGGCCGACGCCGGGGACGGAGAGCAGCGCCGACGACACCGCCACCCGGGACCGTGTGTTCCGATGATACGACACCGCAAACCGGTGCGCCTCATCACGCACCTGTTGGAGGAGCCGGAGGGCCGCAGAGGACCGCGGCAGCCGGATGGGCTCCGCCCGCCCCGGCACGAAGATCGCCTCCTCGCGCTTCGCGAGCGACACGATGGGGGTGGGGGGCGCCCCGCTCTCGAGCAGCGCTCGCCCCGCCGCGGCGAGCTGTCCCTTCCCCCCGTCGACCAGGACCAGGTCCGGCATCGCCCGGCCCTCCCGGATCTGGCGCCGGTAGCGCCGCAACACGACCTCCGCCATGCTGGCGAAGTCGTCCTGCCCCTCGACGGTCCTCACCCGGAAGCGCCGGTACTCCCCCCGCTGGGCCCGTCCGCCGACCCAGACCACCACCGAGGCCACCAGGAACGCCCCCTGCATGTGTGAGACGTCGAAGCCCTCGATCCGGTACGGGGCCTCCTCCAGGTCCAGGGCTTCCCGCAGCGCCTCCAGGGCCCGGACGCCGGACGTGTGCCCCGACCGGAAACGGCTGCGGAACGCCAGCGATGCGTTGGAGCGCACGGTGTCCAGGAATCGGGCACGGACGCCGCGGCGCGGCACCCGGAGGCGGACCCGCCCGCCCCGACGCTCCCCCAGCCAGCGCCCTAGCAGCTCCGCCCCGGGGAGCGGCAGGGGCACGTAGACGTCGGCGGGGATCTCGGGCGCGGCCGCGTAGTACTGCCCCACCGCGCCGGCGAGGAACTCGTCGTCGGGAAGGTCGGGATCCAGGGAGTCGAACGAGAACTCGCGCCGCGCCTGCACAAGGCCGGCGCGCATCTGGAACACCTGCAGGACCGATTCGCCCCGCTCGCGATGGAAGTGAAAGTAATCCTGGTCCTCGAGCCCGACGCTCGAGAAGTTCTGCTTCCGGGCTGCCCGGCGGATGTCCCGGATCAGGTCGCGATAGTGGGCCGCCAGCTCGTACTCCTCCCGTTCCGCCGCCGCGGCCATCGCCGCCTGCAGTCGCTCGAGCAGCTCACGATCCCGGCCGCCCAGGAACAGCCGCAGGTCCTCCACCGCCCGGCCGTACTCCTCCTCCGTGGTCAGGCCCGCGTGGCACGGTCCCAGGCACTGGTCCATGTGATAGTAGAGGCAGGGGCGGTCCCGGCTGCCGTCCAGCTTCTCGTAGCACGGGGCGACCTTGAAGTAGCGGGAGGCCATCCGCAGCGTCCGCCGGGCGCTGCTCGCCGGGAGATAGGGGCCGAAGTAGAGCTGTCCGTCGTTCCGGGCCCGGCGCACCAGCACCAGACGCGGGAAGCGGTCCTTCACCGTCAGCCTCAGGTACGGGAAGTTCTTGTCGTCCCGGAGCAGGACGTTGAAGCGGGGCTGCTCCTTCTTGATGAGGCTGTTCTCCAGGATGAGCGCCTCCATCTCCGAGGCGGTGACGATGAGCTCCAGGTCATCGGCCTCCTGGAGCATCCGGGCGATCCGCGGGGAGTGCAGGGCGGAGCTCTGGAAGTAGCCGCGCACCCGGCTCCGCAGCGACTTCGCCTTCCCGACGTAGAGGACCTGCCGGTTCCGGGCGCGGAACAGGTAGCAGCCCGGCGAGGCGGGCAGCTCCGGAAGGCGCTCCGCCAGCGGCGTCGTCACCGGAACACCAGCCGCCGCTTCAGGCGGCGAGCCTCGTCCCGCAGCGCCGCGGCCCGCTCGAACTCCAGGGCTCCCGCCGCCGCCCGCATCGCCTCCTCGAGACGGCGCACCTCGGCCTCCAGCTCCTCGGGGCTACGCTCCGCCTCGTGCCCGGGCTCCCGGACCGCGGGAATGCGCGGGTAGTCGGCCTCGTAGACGCTGCCGAGGACCTCGTCGATGTGCTTCTGGATCGTCCGCGGCGTGATGCCGTGCTCGCGGTTGTAGGCCTCCTGCCTGGCCCGTCGCCGGTTCGTCTCGTCGATGCACTCCTGCATCGCCTCCGTCACCCGGTCGGCGTACATCAGGACCCGTCCCTCCACGTTCCGAGCCGCGCGCCCCGCCGTCTGGATCAGGGCGCCCGCGGAGCGCAGGAACCCCTCCTTGTCCGCGTCCAGGATCGCCACCAGGGCGACCTCCGGCAGGTCGAGGCCCTCGCGAAGGAGGTTGATCCCGATCAGGACGTCGAAGTCGCCGCGCCGCAGGTTCCGGAGCACCTTGACGCGCTCCAGGGTGTCGATGTCCGAGTGCAGGTACTCCGCCCGGACCCCCAGCTCGCGGTAGTACTGCGTCAGCTCCTCCGCCATCCGCTTCGTGAGGGTCGTGACCAGGACACGGAAGCCGCGGCCGACACGATCCCGGATGGCGGCCAGCAGGTCGTCGACCTGACCCCGGACGGGGCGCACCTCGACCGCGGGGTCGGTCAGGCCCGTCGGGCGGATGATCTGCTCCACCACCTCCCCCCCCGAAAGCTCCAGCTCCCGCGGTCCCGGGGTGGCCGAGACGTAGATCGTCTGCCCGCGGCGCTCCTCGAACTCCTCGTAGGTCAGGGGACGGTTGTCCAGGGCCGACGGGAGCCGGAACCCGAACTCCACGAGCGTCTCCTTCCGAGCGCGATCGCCGCGGTACATCCCCCGGATCTGCGGGAGGGTCTGGTGCGACTCGTCCACGACGACCAGGGCGTCCTCCGGGAGATAGTCCATCAGCGTGGGCGGCGGCTCCCCCGGGCGGCGCCCGGTCAGGTGGCGGGAGTAGTTCTCGATCCCGTGGCAGTAGCCGACCTCGAGGACCATCTCCAGGTCGAACAGGGTGCGCTGCTCGACCCGCTGGGCCTCCAGGAGCTTGCCCTGCCGCCGGAGCTCCTCGGTGCGCCCGGCCAGCTCCGCCTTGATCGCGTCGACGGCCTGCAGGAGCTGGTCCCGCGGCGTGACGTAGTGGGAACTCGGGTAGATCGGCAGCCGGTCCAGGGTGTGGAGCACCGTCCCCCGGACGGGATCGATGGCGGAGAGCGCCTCCACCTGGTCGCCGAACAGCTCGACACGCAGGGCATGGCCCTCGTAGGAGGGCCAGATCTCGACGACGTCCCCACGCACCCGGAACGCCCCGGGCTCCAGGTCGTACGGCTTACGCACGTACTGGATCTCCACGAGCTTCCGCAGCATCTCGTCCCGGTCGATCCGCAGCCCCGGCTCCAGGAGAACCAGCATCCCGTGGTAGGCCTCGGGAGAGCCCAGGCCGTAGATGCACGAGACCGAGGCGACGATCAGCACATCGCGACGCTCGAAGAGGGAGCGGGTGGCGCTGTGCCGCATGCGATCGATCTCGTCGTTGATCGTCGCCTCCTTCTCGATGTAGGTGTCCGACGAGGGCACGTAGGCCTCGGGCTGGTAGTAGTCGTAGTAGGAGACGAAGTACTCGACCGCATTGTGCGGAAAGAAGGCGCGGAACTCCTGGTAGAGCTGCGCGGCGAGGGTCTTGTTGTGCGCGATCACCAGTGTCGGCCGCTGGACCTGCTCGATGGTCCGGGCGACGGTGAAGGTCTTCCCGGATCCGGTCACACCCAGGAGCACCTGGTCCCGGCCGCCGGACCGGATCCCGTCGGCGAGGGCGGCGATGGCACCGGGCTGATCGCCGGTGGGCTCGTAGGGGGAGACGAGCCGGAACCCCCCCGTCATGCGCGCCCCCGGTCGACGCCCCGCCGCGAAGGTTCCCAGTAGTCGCCCGCCACGCCGGCAAGATCGCCTCCCCGGGCCCGGGCGGCCTTCATCCGCACCATCCGCCAGGACGTGCGGAGGATGCCGCCCCGCAGGAACCGGCGCGCGGAGGTCCGCACCGACTGCCGCAGCAGCACCGTGCGGCCGACCCGGCGCATGCGGGCACACAGGTCGGCATCCTCGAACACCGGCAGGGGCCGGAAGCCGCCCAGGTGGCGGAAGGTGGCCGCGCGGATGAAGATGGCCTGGTCTCCGTAGAGCGTGCCGGTCAAGCGCGCACGCAGGTTGGACCCCGCGGAGACGAGCCGCAGCCCGAGCCCCCCTCGCGGAAGGCATGGCGGAAACCGCCACCCACGACGCCGGGATCCCGCAGTGCGTCGCGAACCGCGTCCACCGCGTCGGCGGGAAGCCGGGTGTCCGCGTGCAGGAAGAGCAGGATGGGGGCGCGAGCCGCCGCGGCCCCCGCGTTCATCTGCCGCGCGCGCCCCCGTGGCGCGGTGAGGACACGGAGCGACAGCCCCCGGGCCGCGGCCCGCGGGCCGGCGGCAACCGCCAGCGCGAGGGTCCGGTCCCGGCTGCCGCCGTCCACCAGGAGCACCTCGACCGGCGCCCGGTGGCCGGCCAGCCCCGCCAGCGCCGCCGCGATGCACCCCTCCTCGTCGAGCGCCGGAATGACGATGCTGATCGGCGGCGGCGTCCCCGAGACCATGGCCCTCCCCGCCGCAAACTGCTTGTACGACAGTGCTTTACACGATAGCCGGACAGTGGTATTCTCGGCTTGATTATAGCAAGCAGGAGCCGGGAAATCAAAAACGACCCCTCGCCGCCGCCGCCCGCCCGCCGCTGGCGCCTCAAGCTCGCCGTCGCCGCCGTGACGCTGCTGTCCGCGGCGGCCGCCGGCGTCGCCACGGGCTACTTCCTCCGCCTGGACCTGCCCAGCGTCCGGCAACTGGAGGACTACCAGCCGCCGCTGATCACCCGGCTGTACGACGATCGGGATCAGCTCCTGCACCAGTTCGCCGAGGAGCGGCGCATCCTGATCCCGGTCTCGGGGCTGTCGCCGGACCTCCGGAACGCGATCCTCGCGGCGGAGGATCCCCGCTTCTACCGTCACGTCGGGATCGACCCCCGGGCCGTGGTCCGGGCGGCGTTCAAGGACCTGATCACGCTGAGCAAGACGGAGGGAGCCAGCACCATCACGCAGCAGCTGGCGCGGACCCTCTTCCTGGGGCGCGAGAAGGCGTGGCGGCGGAAGATCCAGGAAGCGCTGCTGGCGCTGGAGATCGAGCGGGTCTACACGAAGGAGGAGATCCTGGAGTTCTACATCAACCAGATCTACCTCGGACACGGGCGCTATGGGTTCGAGGCGGCGTCCCGTTACTACTTCGGCCGTCCCGCCGCCGAGCTCGACCTGGCCCAGGCCGCGCTCCTCGCGGGTCTTCCCCAGCGTCCCGAGGGGCTCAGCCCGTTCCGCAACCCCGAGGCGGCGGTACGCCGCCGGAACCACGTCCTGGGGCGGATGGTGGCGGAGGGGTTCCTGGATCCCGCCACGGCGGAGGCCGCCCGGCAGGAGGACGTCGTCCTGGCGGAGCAGCATGCCCAGGAGTCCGCGGCACCGTACTTCGTCGAGGAGGTGCGCCGCCAGCTCGAGGAGCGCTACGGCCAGGCGGCGCTCTACCAGGAGGGCCTCGAGGTCCGCACCACCCTGGACTCGGAGATGCAGGACGCCGCCAACCGTGCCGTGGCCCAGGGCCTGCACGACCTCGACAAGCGGATCGGCTGGCGGGGCCCGACGACGAACGTGATCGACGACGGACAGGATCCCGAGACGGTGGAGCTTCCCGACTGGGAGGAGGTGCCGGCGGCGGGGGCCCGGCTTCCCGCCATCGTGATCGCGACGACCGCCGGGGAGGCCACCGTCCGCGTCGGGGCACAGCAGGCGACGCTGCAGCGCGCGGAGGTCGAGTGGACCGGGGAGACGGACCCCGCCCGCCTGCTCCGCCGCGGGGATCAGGTGCAGGTCCAGGTCCTGGAGGTGACCCCGGAGCGCCTCGTGGCGACGCTGGACCAGGAGCCGGAGATCGAGGGGGCGTTGCTGGCGATCGAGCCGGCCTCGGGGGAGGTCAAGGCGATGGTCGGCGGCTACGACTTCGGCCGTAGCCAGTTCAACCGGGCCATCCAGGCCCAGCGTCAGGCCGGCTCGGCGTTCAAGCCGTTCGTCTACGCCGCGGCCCTGTACGAAGGCCTGACCCCGGCGGACGTCCTGTTCGACGAGCCGACGCTCATGCTCGAGCCCCGGACCGAGGAGGTCTACCAGCCGAACAACTACGAGCTCGAGTACTATGGGATCGTCACGCTGCGCGACGCCCTGGAACGGTCCGTGAACATCGCCAGCGTACGCCTGCTCAACGCCATCGGCTACGATCCCGTGATCCAGATCGCCAGCCGGCTCGGGATCTCCTCTCCGCTCCGCCCGTACCCGTCCCTCGCGCTGGGCGCCGCGGAGGTCAACCTGCTGGAGATCACGTCCGCCTACGGGACCTTCACGAACCAGGGGGTCCGGGTCGAGCCCCACCTGCTCCGGATGGTGAGCGAGCGGGACGGGAAGGTACGTGAGGTGGCCCGGCCCGCCGCGACGGAGGCGCTGCGGCCGGACATCGCCTACCTGATGGTCTCCATGCTCGAGGGCGTGGTCGAGCGCGGGACCGGAAAGCTGGCCCGCGTCCTCGGCCGTCCCATGGGTGGCAAGACCGGCACCACGGACGACTACACGGACGCCTGGTTCGTGGGCTTCACCCCCGAGCTGGCCGTCGGGGTGTGGGTCGGGTATGACAAGAAGCGCAGCCTCGGGAAGCGGGAGAGCGGCGCACGAGCAGCGCTGCCCATCTGGGTGCAGTTCATGCAGGAGGTCCTGGCAGGTCATCCCGCCGCCCCCTTCCCGGCGCCCTCGAACGTGGTCCGCGTCCCCATCGACCGCCGCACCGGCCTGCGGGCCGGGCTGGACACGGGCTGCCACGACGTGATCCTGGAGGTCTTCCTGGAGGGCACGGAACCGAGCCGGACGTGCTCCCCGGAGGAGCACTTCCGGATGACGCTCCCCTACTACCTGCAGCGCTATCCGCTGGACGGGCACCGGCGCCTGGTGCTGACCCCGAGGGATCTGGAATGGCTCACCCAGTGGCAGGATGCCCGGCTCGAGGGTGCCTTCGGCCCGCGGCGGCTGACCACCGTTTACGAGGGGGAGCGCACGTCGGTCCCGGTCTCGCTTCACGCCGGCGGCGGCATCGCCTCCGGGCGACCCCTCGTACCCTATCTCGACCGTCTCGTCGACGGACGGGACGTCTTCTACCAGGACGACATCGCCGTCCCGCCGCCGGAGGAGGAGGAAGAGGACGAGGAGCTCGCACAGGAGGCTGCGGCCACGGTCAACCTGGTGCCCGTCGACCCGCTGCTGGACGAGAGCGGCTTTTACCGCCGGCTCGGCGTCGACGGACGGGACGCCGTGGTGATCTACATCCGGCGCTAGGGGTCCGGCCGAAAAGAGCCCTCGCCCCGGCCAGCGGGCGGCACCGGGCCTCTTGGACCGGACCTAGAATTCCCGCCGGATCTGGATCACCCCCTGCTCGAAGAGCTTCTCCGCGGAGCATCGCGCCTCCTCACGCTCCAGCCCGGCGAGCAGCCGGATCTCCTCCAGGTTGTTCCGGCCGTCCACGCGGGACAGCAGCTTCCAGTCCACCTGATCCAGGTCCAGCTCGTTGAAGTCCATCGCGGCCATCGATGGGACGTCCTTCATGAAGTTCAGCTCCATGCCACCTCTCCCAGCCGGCGGCGAGGCCTGCCGCGGTTCCATGCCGTGGTGCGATAGCGGGACGCTTCGAGCCTCCTGGCCCGCTCCCTCTCCGTCTCGTCCAGCGCCCCGGAGCGCACCGGAAGGCCGAGGACCTCCTCGAAGCCCGCCGACAGCGCATCCTCGAGCTCCCCTGGAGCGAGACTCCGCCCGAGCAGGTCCTCGACACCGCCCCCGGCCGCCCCGACCGTCGCCCCGGTGAGCCGGGCCAGCCGTCGGGGATCCGCCCGGAGCGGGATGCTCCCGTGCTGGAGCAGGCATCCGCCCCGGCGAACCTGGACCGAACCGATGACCTTCTCCCCTTCCACCTCGACCTCGGCGGGGGAGAGCCGCACGAAGCAGGGCTCCGCCGACCACTTCCCCGCCTCCGGCTCGCCGGCCGCGAGACGGGCCGCCAGTCCGAGGCGGATCAGGCCGGCGGCCAGCGCGGCGGAGATCCGACGGTAGCCGGTCATCGGGGGCCCGCCGAGCACCCCGTCCCGGGCGGACGCCACCAGGGTGTAGGTCAGCTCCCGGTCGTGCAGCACGGCGCGTCCCCCGGTCGGCCGCCGTACGAGGTCCACCCTCTCCGCCTCCAGCGCCCGCAGGTCGGCGACGCCGGCGGCGTCCTGGTGAAAGCCCAGCGACAGGCAGGCGGGACGCCAGCGGTAGAGCCGCAGGCACGGGAAGCCGTCCGCACCCCCGGCGCAGCTCCACAGCAGGCTCTCGTCCACCGCCATGTTCCACGCGCCCGGGGCCGGGGGATCGTTGATCCGTCTGAGCATCGTCCTGGGTCCGCCTCCGGCCCTTCCCGGCGACCATCGCAGGGAGACACGGCGAGAAGAGTCGATCCCGGCGGAGAATAAAGGAGGCCCCGGCACCGGTCAAGGACGGCGGCCGGACAAAAAAAAACGCCGCCGTGGGTGGCGGCGGCGTTTTCCTTTTGCGAGCGACTGCCGGGCGGCCGAGTAGCAGCTTTCAGCTCTCGATCAATCAGGTGAGAGGCTTTCGCCTTGTTGGTGGGTCGTCCAGGAAGGTCGTGTTGGAGGGCGACCGCGCCGGCAATCTCTCTGGGTCATGTCAAAATTAGGGCCGGTCCGAGGGGGAGTTGTAGCTCCGGTAAGGTTTGTCGCATGGGGGGGGTATTCGCGATACCTTGGTCCCTTTTCCCGGCCCTAATCTCTATCGTCTCCTCGCGTGACTCGTGGCCGGCGCCCCGTGCCGCCGACCGCCGGGAGCGTCCCTCCCGACGGCATCCCCTAGAGCAACCCCGATGCCAGTCTCTCCCGCCGCGCCGGGAAATGGCATACAGCCTTTGTTTTCAGCACGATGGAGCTACAAACGGGACCCCGACGGACCCGGGTGTCGGCGCCCGGCAGGGCACCCGGTTGACGCTGAGGGACACCCGCCACGGCCCCGAAGGGGAGCGAGTTCCCCAGGCGCGGGGGTTTTCGTGGATTGACAGGGAAGTGACGCGAAACGTCAAGGAACCGACGGATCGGCTCAGGTGCCGGAAGCCGACCCCCGGAGCGAGCTCAACCGCTCCGCGACATCGCGGTATTTCGCGTTGGCGCCGTAGATCTCGGTGAACAGCTCCATGGCCCGCTGCCCCTCTCCCGCCTCCTGGAGCAGTGCGGCCAGGTCGTACCGCAGGCCGAGGAGCTCCTCCTCGTCACCGGCCCCCTCCTCGATGCCCCGCGAGTACCACTTCACCGCGAGGTCGGTCATACCCTTCTCGCGGAAGCAGAAGCCGAGCATGGAGCAGCACTTCACGAAGAAATCCGGGGATTTCGCGGCGAACTGGAACTCCCCGATCGCCTCGTCGATCAGGCCCATCTCGCGATACGCGATGGCGAGGTTGTAGTGGGTCTCGAAGTCATCCGCGTCGACCTCCTGCTCGACCCCCTTCTTGAAGGCCGCGACGAGATCCTCGAGGGAGTGCCCCTCCGCCTCCGGCTCGGGCTCCGGCTCCATGCCCGGCGCCTCGAACAGGCTGTCGTCCAGCTCCGCCGCCAGGTCGAACAGATCGAGTCCGTCCGCGCCCTCCGGAAGCTCGCGGCCCTCGATCTCCTGCGCCCGGGCCTCCATGGAGTCGATCCGCCGGAGCCGGCTCTGGAGTTCGCTGCGGCCCGGAAACGACCCGGCAAGCTCATCGAGACGCCGTCGGGCCTCCCCCAGGGCGCCCCCCTCGATCAGGGCGTCCGCCGCCTCGAGGGCGTCCGCGGGCAGCGCCACGGGGTCGCTCCCGGACGGGATGGCGTTGTCGACGGTGGCCGCCGCCGGGGGCTCCGGCACCTCGGTGCTTCCCGCGGCCGCAACGGCCGCCTGGAGAGGCTCCGCCGTGACCGCATCCTCGACCGGCGGCGGACCGGCGTCGGACGGCTCCGGGGGGGCCGCACCCGCCGGCGACAGCTCCCCCGCCTGCCGGTACGCCGCCTCCGCCTCCTCCGTCTGGCCGCGGGCCTCGTGGATCCGCGCGATATTCCCGTAGGCTTCCGCCGCGGAGGCACGGTCCCCCGCCTCGCGATGGATCGCCAGGAGCCCCTCGTGGGCGGGCAGGTAGGTCGGGTACCGCTCCACCACCTGACGGAACTGGTCCACCGCTCGGTCCACGAGCCCGTATTTCACGAAGACCTCGGCCTCGGTCATGTGCTCGGCGATGAAGTCCGCGTCCAGCTCCTCCTCCGCGGGCAACACGCTCTCGATGTCCGCGGCCACGTCGACGCCTTCCTCGAGATCACCCGGCGGGTCGGGCACCGCGGCGGCCGGTGCCTCCGCGGGCGCCGATGCCTCAGCGGGCGGCGGCGCCTCCGCCGGGGCCGTCGCGCCGCTCGCCGGCGCCTCCCCGGCGGCTGGATACGTCCCGCCCTGCTGCCGGATCCGCGCCACGACATCCTGCAGCCGCTCCTGGTGCCGGCCGTTCTCCGGATCCATCCGGATGAGCCGCTCCAGGGCGGCGGCCGCCGCGTGGAGGTCGCCCTGCTCCATGCAGGCACCTGCGAGCCGGATACAGGCATCCCGCGCGGGTGCCTGGTCCCCCCCCGACTCGTGCACATCCACCAGGAGGCGCAGCGCCCCGGCGTGATGAGGCCGGGCGTCGAGCAGCTCGAGCACGCAGGGGAGCATCCGATCTGCCTCGGTGCCCGCGGCAGCAACCTGTTCCAGGTGCTGGAAGGAGGCGTCCAGGTCCTGTCCGTGGAGCGCCAGGCGAGCCTCGTTCAGGTGATTCTCCGGACGGTCCGGTGCCGCCTTCCTGGCCTGCTCGTACATCTCCACTGCCTGCTCCCGATCCCCGCTGTCCAGGTGGGCGTCCCCGACGAGGGAGAGCAGG
>JASFRI010000021.1:0-22341 GCA_050115015.1 Acidobacteriota bacterium | reverse complement strand
GTCCAGCCGCTCGAGGAGGAATTCGCCGAACGGCGGCGCGGTTGCCACCGGGACCTCGATGGGGCTCATGCGCTGCCGCGCGAACTCCAGGCCGTCGCGCGCCTCCCGGCGGCTGACCGACCGCTGCTGCGCGAAGAGGCAGAGTGCGACCTGGGTCTCGTGGACGATCTCCTGGGTGGCAGGATCCCGCCGCTCGTATCCCATGACTCTCTGGATCCACCCGGGCGGCACGCGGTCCATCGTCCGCCGGCGCTGGTAGGCCCCATGGGGCTCGAGGTGGACACAGTCCGGGGGGCAGGCGATGGTCACCTGGCGATGCTGGCCGCAACAGGACGGGCAGATGGAGCCCGCCAGGGCCGGGCAGGCCCGCTTTCCCTTGCGCTGTCGACAGTGGATGCAGATCGCCATGGATCCCGCGATTCTAGCACACGCACCGCGGTCCGGCTCCCGTACAATGGCGGGTCGCGAACGCCCGCCCCCTGGAGACGCCGTGATCCGCCTGGAACGAGTGCGACGGCAGTTCGGGCCTCGAGTCCTGTTCGAGGACCTGTCCTGGCTCATACCCGAGGGGGCCCGTCTGGGGCTCGTCGGACCGAACGGCGCCGGGAAGACCACGCTCCTGCGGCTGGTGGCGGGCCTGGACCGGCCGGACGACGGTACGGTCGTGCGGGCGAAACGGGTCCGCGTCGGCTACCTGCCCCAGGAGGTGGAGGCGGCGGCGGCGGGAACCGTGCTCGCGGCGGTGCTGGACGGCGCGGCGGAATGGCGCGGCCTCGAGGGACGGGTGCGGGAGCTCGAGGAGCGCATGGCGCGGACCGCGCCGGGGGACCCGGAGGCGGCGGTCCTCTCCGCGGCGTACGGTGAGGCGCGGCAACGATTCGAGCACCTGGGCGGCGAGCGGATCGAGGCGCGGGCGCGGGAGATCCTCGGCGGTCTCGGCGTTCCGGTCGCCCGGTTCGCGGAGCCGCTCCGGGCCCTGTCCGGCGGATGGCGGATGCGGGTGATCCTCGCCCGGCTGCTCCTCGGCGAACCGGACCTGCTGCTGCTCGACGAGCCCACGAACCACCTGGACCTGGAGGCGATCGCCTGGCTGGAGGCGTATCTCGACGGCCGCGAGGGCGCCTTCGTGGTGGTGTCCCACGATCGCTTCTTCCTCAACCGCATGGTCCGCGGGATCGTCGAGCTGGAGACGGGCCGCTTACGCAGCTTCGCCGGAGGCTACGACGCCTACCTGGACGAGCGGGAGAGCCGGCGGGCAGCGGCGGTGAAGGCGGCGCGGCAGCAGGCACGCGAGCTGACGAAGACGCAGCGTTTCATCGAGCGCTTCCGCTACAAGAACACCAAGGCCCGGCAGGTCCAGTCGCGGATCCGGGCGCTCTCGAAGGTCGAGCGCGTCGACGCGCCACGCCGGCGCCGCTCCCTCCGTTTCGGGTTCCCCCCCGCGCCGCGGTCCGGTGACACGGTCGCCCGTCTCGAGGGCGTCCGCAAGGCCTACGGCGCGACCGTGGTCTACCCGGAGCTCGACCTCCTCCTCCGCCGGGGAGACCGGGTGGCGCTGGTGGGAGCGAACGGCGCCGGCAAGTCGACCCTGCTCCGGCTGCTGGCCGGAACCGAGCGCCCCGACGCCGGCACCGTCGAGCTCGGCCACAACGTCCTCGTGCGGCACTTCGCCCAGCACCATCTGGAGTCCCTGGATCCCGGGCGGACCGTCCTGGAGGAGGTGGAGCGGGTCGCCCCCGACGACCTGCGCCCCGGGCTGCGCTCGCTGCTCGGCCGGTTCCTGTTCTCGGGGAACGACGTGGACAAGCGTGTCGGCATCCTCTCCGGCGGCGAGAGGGCCCGCCTCGCGCTGGCGCGCCTGCTCGTCGTGCCCGCGAACCTGCTGCTGCTGGACGAACCCACGAACCACCTGGATCTGCCGAGCCGGGAGGTGCTGGAGGACGCGCTGGCGGAGTACGACGGTACGCTCGTGGTGGTCTCCCACGATCGCTACTTCATCAACCGCACGCTCACGTCCATCGCGGAGGTCGGCGATGGCCGCGTGGACGTCCAGCCGGGCGACTACGACACCTTCCTGGAGCGCTGTGCCGCGCGGCAGGCCGCCGGCGCCACCGGCGTGGCGGCGGCCACCGGTCCCCGGCCGGAGGGGGATCGACGCGCGGAGCGCCGGGCGGAGGCCGAGGAGCGCAACCGGCGTTACCGGGAGCGCCGGGCGCTGGAGGATCGGCTGGCGCCGCTGGAGGACGAGATTGCCGGCCTCGAGGAACGACTGCGGACGCTCACCGACTCGCAGGCGGACCCGGTCGTCTACGCCTCACCGGATCGTGCCGCCGAGGTCGCCCGGGAGAAGCGCCGGGTGGAGGAGGAGCTCGCCGACCGCTACTCGCGGTGGGAGGCGATCGCCGACGAGGAGCCCGGGGGCTGAGCGAGAGGTGCCGCCGCGCCGCTCCCCTGCCAGCGAGCCGGGATCCGGACCCTGCGGCCCTCGCGGTCGGCGTAGAGGAGATACCCGTGGGTCCGCCCGAAGCGGTAGAGATCCGCGGTGACCGCCACGTCCTGTCGACAGTATTCCTCGATCAGGTCCATCCGTCCCTGCCGGAACCACTCCAGGGACTGCAGCCCGTCGGCGGACTTGGCGCGGCCGAGGGTGGCCCGGGCCAGGTCGTCCAGCTTCACCCGAAAGCCCAGGACCCCATGGATCTGCTGCAGCAGGTCGAGGGTGGGCACCCGGCGCAGCGCGCCCCGGGAGGCGTAGGCCTCCAGCACCCGGTAGTCGAAGCGGAGCACGTTGTATCCCACCACCAGGTCCGCCGTGAGCAGGTCGAGGATCAGGTCCTTCACCTGCTCCTCGCGGTAGGAGCGCACGGCCCCGGTATCGAGGTCCTGCACCACGGCGAGGGCGAGACCCATCCGGTCGACATGGCCCCAGCCGCCGACGTCGGCGGCACCTCGCCGGGTCTCGAGGTCGAAGGCCAGACGCCTTCCCGCCGCGTCCAGGGCCGGTGCGGGCGGTACGTCCGCCGGCGTCGCCGCCGCCCGGTCGGGACCACGGGGCCGCAGACGGACCGGCGGCGGCGGCGCCGCCCCCTCCAGCGCCCGGCTTCCGGTCAGCAACTCCAGCAGCCAGAGGGCCGAGGGCTTGTCCAGCGGCTTGTTCCCGTTGCCGCACTTGGGCGAGTGGATGCAGGAGGGACAGCCGCTCTCGCAGTTGCAGGACGCCAACTGCTCCCGGGTGCGCTCCAGCAGGCGCTGGAGCTCGTCGAACCCCCGAGCCGCCAGCCCCACGCCGCCCGGGTGGCCGTCGTAGATGAAGATCCCCGCCCGGGACGTCTGCGGATGCAGCGGGTAGGAGATCCCGCCGATGTCCCCGCGGTCGGCGATGGCGAGGAGCGGGAAGAGGGAGATCGCCGCGTGCTCCACCGCATGGATCGCGCCCATGAAGTGCCCCTCCCGGCGGGCCACCTCGTCCCGGACCGCCTCCGGGAGGTCCAGCCACAGGCCGACGGTCTCGAACACCTGGGGGGGCAGGTCCAGGGGGTGGGTCGACAGCACCTCCTGCCGGAACAGGCGTCGCCGGTGAAACCCCTTCAGATCCTCGGTCACCCGGAGCCGACCCAGGCCCGCCCGGAAGATCCCCCGCACGTCGTCGCGATACACCTCGAGGATCTCCGTCTCCTTCTCCGAGAGGACCTCGGTGTAGTAGTCGTCGTCCGAGGGGCTCACGAAGATGCGACGTCGATCCAGATCGAGGTGCTCCACCCGGTACTGCGCCCCGGCGTGTAGGTAGATGGCACCCGGGTGGCACTCCCGGAACACCCGACCGCCGTCCACCTGGCCGATGGTGCGCCTCTTCCCCGCCTCCAGGATGGCGAAGGACGGTCCGCCGGCCCGCAGGTCCACGTCCCGTTGGGGACGCCGGCGCAGCGAGAACAGCCGGCACCCCTCGGCATCGAGGACGAGCTCCCCGCGCTCCGCCATGTCGAGGGCCCGCCGCAGGGTCCCGCGCCGGAACTCGGGCTCCTCCTCGGTGGCGGCCATGGGAAGCTCCGCCCCGGCACAGATCAGGTGGGCCCGTGCGATGACCTCGTTGTCCGGGTCCGCGACCGCCTCCTCGTAGCCCCGCTCGAACAGCTCCTCGGGGTGACGGAGGAAGAACTGATCCAGCGCGTCCGGGAGGCCGATGAGCACCACCAGGGAATCCCGCTCGCGGCGGCCCACGCGCCCCGTTCGCTGCCAGAAGCGCACGATGCTCCCCGGATAGCCCACGAGGATGCAGACGTCGAGCCCCCCCACGTCCACCCCCAGTTCCAGGGCCGACGTGGAGATCACCCCGAGCAGGTCGCCGGAGAACAGGCGCTGCTCGATGTCACGGCGCTCTTCCGGAAGGTAGCCCGCACGGTAGGCGGCGAGCTTCCTGCGCAGGTCCGGCCGCTCCATCGTGATCCAGCGCTGCATCAGCTCGGTGATCCGGCGGGCCTTGGTGAATGCGATGGTCTTCAGGCCGGCATCCATGCAGGCCGCCAGCAGATGCGCCGCGGCGGTGTACGGGCTGGCCGGCGGGTTCAGCAGCACGAAGTGGCGTGCCGCCCTCGGCGCACCGGACCGGTCGACGACGGTGAACGGAACCCCCGCCAGCATCTCGGCGAACCGGCCCGGGTTCGCCACCGTGGCGGAGGAGACGATGAACCGAGGCTCCGAGCCGTAGTGGCGACAGATCCGTCGCAGGCGGCGCAGCACGTGGTGGAGGTGTGCGCCCAGGATGCCGCGGTAGACGTGCAGCTCGTCGAGGACCACGTGGGCGAGCTCCCCGAACAGGTCGCGCCAGGCCTCGTGGTGGGCCAGCAGCCCCAGGTGGAGCATGTCGGGGTTCGTCAGGAGGATCTCCGGGAGGTCCGCGCGGATCCTGCGGCGCCGGGCCGCGGGGGTGTCCCCGTCGTAGATCGCCGCCCGTACCGGATCGAGGGGGCGCAGGTCCCGGGCCAGCCCCTCGAGGGCGCCGAGCTGATCCCGGGCCAGCGCCTTGTACGGGAACAGGAACAGGCTGCGGTGGGCCCCGTCCCGTCGCAGGGCCGCCTGCAGCGCGGGGATCTGGTAGATGAGGCTCTTTCCCGAGGCCGTCGGCGTGACCACCAGGGGGTGCTCACCGCGCCCCAGCGTCTCCAGCGCCAGGGCCTGGTGCTCGAACAGCCGGACCACGCCGCGCCCCTCCAGTGCGCGCACCAGGTCCGGGTGGATCTCCGCGGGGAAGGGGGCATACCGCGCCGGACGGGCGGGAACGGATCGCTCCGCGATCACGTTCCGGCCGTAGCGTCCGCCGGTGACGATGCGGGGATCGGCTTGGATGGGCGCAGCCTCCTCCGGGCCGCCCGGAAATCAGATGTAGAAGGCCGTGATGAACACCACGATCGCACCGAGCAGGAGCAGGGAGCCGTTCAGCTGGCCGGCGGTCTCCCGCAGGGACTCGTAGTCGTCGAGGGCTGCCTTGGGCGCATCGTCCCCCTCGGCGCCGGCCACGGCCTCCTCGATCCGGCGCACCTGCCCCCGCAGGCCGAAGGCGAGGTAGAGGGACACGAGGAACATGACGGCCACGACCACGATCCGTGTCGTCGAGTAGATCCCCTCGATGGGCGGCAGGAAGAGGACGGAGATCATCGCCAGCAACCCGCAGATCCATCCGAGATGCGCGAAGGCGCGGGTCAGGGGGGTCGCCGTCCGCAGCGCCACGCCGGGAGGGCTCGTGGCGAACAGCGCCGGCGTCGCGAAGAAGGAGAAGAAGACGATGCTCCCCACCCAGACGGCGAGGGACCCCAGGAACAGGAACGAGAAGAAGACGCCCATGAGACCTCCGGAGACGCGCGGGTGCCGCGGCAGCGGATTCTACCATATCGGCGTCCGGGCGCCGGGCTGGCGGCGGGACCACGATGAGGGTACCATCAAGGGCTCCGTGGAGGTCCGTTCTTGTCCGGGTTCCTCGACATCCCGACCCATCGTGCGGCCGTCACCGGGATCGGCGCGGTGACGCCCATCGGTAACGACGTGACGTCGTTCTGGACCGCCGCCCTCGAGGGACGCAGCGGCACCCGGCGGCCCGCGGGCTTCGACCCCTCCGATCTCAACGTCCAGGTCACCGCCGAGGTTCGGGACTTCGACGCAGCCGACGTCCTGCGGGCCAGGGACCGCCGGCACCTGCCCCGGGCGATCCCCCTCGGGATTGCGGCGGCGGGTGAGGCGCTGCGGATGGCCGGCCTGCTGGAGGACGGCCGCTACCGGGGCGATGGGCGCGAGGCCGCCGTGGTCATCGGCTGCGGGGGAGGCGGCCTGGCCTTCACCGAGAAACAGCTCGGCTATTACTACCGGGACGAGGTGAAGAAGGCCTCGGTCTACGTGATCCCGTCCTCCACCACGGGGACCATCTCGTCGGAGATCTCCACGGCCTTCGGGTTGCACGGGATGAGCCACGTGCTCTCGAACGGATGCACCTCCTCCACCGATGCCATCGGCTACGCGATGCGGCACATCCGCAGCGGCGACGCCCAGGTGGTGCTCACCGGCGGCACCGATTCGACCATCACCCACGCGATCCTGATGGGGTTCGATCTCATGAAGGTGATGTCCCGGCGTTACAACGACCGGCCGGAGCGCGCCTCCCGTCCCTTCGACCGGGACCGCGACGGGTTCGTCCTCGGCGAGGGGGCGTGGATGCTGGTGCTGGAGGAGATGGGACGCGCCCGGAAGCGCGGCGCCGGGATCCTGGGGGAGGTCATCGGCTACGGCGCGACCTGCGAGGCCTACCACCGGGTGCGGCTGCAGGAGGACGGCGCGGAGCCCGCCCGGGCCATGTCGCTGGCCATCCAGGACGCCTGCCTGCACCCCGAGGCCATCGACCACGTGGCGCTCCACGGCACGGCCACCCGGCTGAACGACGTGGTGGAGACGCGGGCGGTCCGTCGCGCCTTCGGCGCCCACGCCGACCGCATCCCCATGAGCGCTCTGAAGTCGATGATCGGCCACCCCCAGGGGGCCAGCGGTGCCGCCGGCGTGGTGGCGACCCTGCTCGCCATGCGGGACGGTCGGGTGCATCCGACGATCAACCTGGAGAACCCGGATCCCGAGTGCGACCTGGACTACGTTCCCCGGACCGCGCGGGACCACCGCATCGAGGCGGCGCTGTGCAACTGCATCGGGTTCGGGTCCAAGAACGCGGCGCTGGTGCTCCGCCGGTGGCACCGGCGATGAGCCTCCTGGTCCCTTCCCGTGCCGCCGCGAGAGAGCTGATCGATCAGCCGGGCCATCCCTATCCCGACGTGGAGCGCTCGCTCCGTGACATCCAGTGGGTGAACCGGAACCTCTCCGGGTGGCGGGTGCTGCGTGGCTGCCTGTCGCGGATGCTGGCGCCGGTCCCCCTCCATCGTCCGCTGCGCATCCTGGATCTCGGGACCGGCGCCGCCGACCTGCCGCGCTCGGTGGTCGCCTGGGGTCGCGGTCAGGGTCGGCGGATCGAGGTCCTGGGCGTCGACGTGAACCCACACGTCATCGAGTGCGCACGCCGCGAGTGCGCCGGCACGGCCGGCGTGCAGCTCGTGCGGGCGGACCTGTTCCGGCTTCCCTTCCCGCCGCGGTCCTTCGACCTGGTCGTCTGCTCGCTGTTCCTCCACCACTTCGATCCCCCCGATGCCGTCCGGGTGCTCCGGATCATGGCGGCGCAGGCGCGGCTCGGCGTGCTCCTCAACGACCTGCAGCGCCACCGGCTCGCCCACTGGGGGATCTGGGTCCTGTCGCGCCTGATGCGGCGGGGACGGATGTTCCGCCACGACGCGCCTCTCTCGGTGCTGCGGGCTTACCGGACCCGGGAGCTGCGGTCGCTGCTCCTGGAGGCGGGGCTGGCGCACCTTCGGGTCGAGCGGGTCTTCCCGTTCCGGATGGCCGTGTACGGCGCCACGCGGGAGCCGGCATGAGCGGCTGCTTCGTGGCGGCAGCCCGATCCCGCATCCCTTTCCTCGGCCTGATCGCCGTCCTGGCCTGCGCCGCCTGCCACTCCCTCCCGGCGCCGCCAGCGGGACCGGTCGCGGCGCCCCTACCCGCCGGGAACCGGTTCCCGAACCCGTCGTTCGAGGAAGGGCGGAAGCCGTGGTTCTCGCTGGAGAACCCCTTCTGGGCCGGCTTCGTCGTGACCGCGACCCAGGCGCGATCGGGCCGTCACAGCGCGCTCCTTCGCCTCCGCAGCGGCAACACGGGCCTGCCCACGACGGTCCAGGGGCTCGTCGCGGACGTCGACGGAGGCCCGCTTCCCCGTCGGCTGTCCGGGTGGTACCGGGTGGACGACTGGCGTCGGGGTGCCCCCAGCCAGTTCGTCCAGATCGTGGTGTCCGTGGCAGGAGCCTCGAACCTCGATCCCGACACCCCGCAGCAGATCGCCTACGTGCTCACCGGCGTGCTCGACCCGGTCCCCGATTTCCCGTTCCGGCCCTTCCTCTTCCTGGGGGAGGCGGAGCCCCGGCGGGACACGTGGATCCCGTTCGATATCGATCTGGCCGCCGACTACCGGGAGCACTACGGCGTGATCCCGGAGGGGTACGGGCGCCTGCGCGTCTTCTTCGAGGTGCGCTTCGAGCGCCGCGAACCGGCGAGCGCCGATCCCGTGGTGGCGGACGTCTACTTCGACGACCTCTATCTCGGGGACGCCACGGAGTAACGTGCGCGCCGGCGTCGGTGTCCGGAAACGCACCGGGTCGGGATGAGCACAGACGGGCCCTCCGTTTGCATTGCCGGACGCGGCTTTTGCGTCGCCCGGACACCGGCACGATATTCTGGCCGCAGGGAACCCGCCCACCCAGGCGTCCGCCCACCGGCCCCCGCCCCGGAGGAATCCAACCATGAGCGAGTCGCATCATATCCTCGATTCGGACACCGAAGAGACCGCGGAGGAGTTCCTGCGGCGGCTCTCGGCACCTCCCCGTCCCACGGCGGCCCCACCGCCCGGGACACGGTGGCCGCGACGGGGTCCCGGCTCGCCCCGGCACGCTCCCGTCATCGGAGGTCGTGGAGCCCGTCCCTGGGTCGCCGCCACCTCCTCGCTGCTCCTCTGGGGCGGCGGCCAATGGCTCAACGGACAGCGCGCCCTCGCGCTGTTGTTCCTGTCCCTCCAGGGGCTGGCGATCGCCCTGGGCTACGCGCTGGCGGTGACCTGGGGGCGGCTCGTGGATCTGGGCTGGGTGTTCGAGGTCGACGAGCCCGCCCTCGCCGTCGGGGCCTTCGGACTGGCGGCGGCGGTGCCGCTGCTGTGGATGACCGGCGTGCTGCAGGCGTATGCCCGCGCGACCCGGGGACCGAAGCCGTGGCGGTACGACGGACCCGCCTTCGGATCGGCCCTGGCCTCGGCCCTGGTCCCCGGCTGCGGGCAGCTGATGAACGGTCAGCTCGGCAAGGGGGCGACGTTCCTGGGACTGTGGGGCCTCGCCGGTTATGGTCTGGGGGTGTCGCTCCGGTTCCCGGAGCTCTGGGGGGCCTTCGACCGCTCCTTCCGGCCCCTCGCGGGCACGTCCTGCACCGCCGTGCAGCTGGGGATGATCACGCTCCTCGGCCTGGTCTGGGTGGTCGGAACCTATGACGCGTTCCTGACCGCGCGGGGCCTCGCCGGGGGACGCTAGTGTCCCGGGTCGGACGTCCGTTGCCTATTTCGCCGGGTCTCCACGGCGCTGGCCGCGTTGCTTCTCCTCCGAATACTCCCGGTATTCCGTCGTTGAAGCGCCTTGCCAGCACCGCGGATACCTCGCCGGAATCGACAACGGACCTCTGACCCGGAACACTAGTCGGGGAGGAGGACACCGCGGCCGAGGATGCCTGCGGGGTCCAGTGCGGTCTTCACGGCGCGCATCCAGGAGACCACCCGGGGGTCCGCCACCGCCGCGAACAGGGGGGCCTTCAGCCGGCCGATGCCGTGCTCCGCCGACGGCACGCCGCCCAGGGCCGCCGCGTGCCGCACCCACGACAGGATCAGTTGCCGGGCCGCCTCCTCCTCGGCGTCGCTGCGGGGGAGCAGGTTCAGGTGCAGGTGGTTGTCCCCCCCGTGGCCGAACGTTGCCGAGCGCAGGCCGGTCTCCGCGAGCCCCCGCCGGTAGGCCTCCCGGAGGGAGCCGAAGGCCTCGTCCGGCACGGCGATGTCCGTCCCGTACTTGTGCCTCCCGTGGCGTCCGAGCCACTCGTTGAGGCCCTCGGGCAGGGAGTGGCGGAACTCCCGGATCCGGCGGCGATCCGCCTCGGCCTGGGCGAACCAGGAGTCCTCCACGAGGGCCCCGTGCCCCTCCAGCAGGGACATCCAGGCCCCGGCCACCACCTCCTCCGCCGCGACCGGGTGTTCCTGCTCGAACAGGAGCGCCGCCCGGGCCGCCGGCGGCACCGCCGCCCCCCCTTCCCGGGCGAACTCCAGGGCATCGCCCCCGAAGAACTCCAGCGCCCGGGCCAGCAGGCTGGAGCTGGCGGCGGGCCGGGCCGGCACCCCGGGCGACGCGGGGGCCGGGCCCCGGTAGCCGCGCGCCGCGTAGGAGCGCTCCCGGGCGTCTCGCAGACAGGCGAGGCAGGCCTCCTCGGAGGGGAAGAACACGATCCCCGAGAGAACCGCCTCGGGGCGCTGCAGCAGGCGGAGCTCGATCCGCGTCACCAGCGCGAGCGTCCCCTCGGACCCGACCACCAGGTCCACGAGGTCGAGCTCGGGGCCGCGGGCGAAGCCGCTCGCCGACTTGACCCGGGCCGCCGGCCCCCGGAATGCCGGCAGGTCGAGACCTCCCGGCAGCCGGATCGCCCCGGAGGCACCGGCCCGGAAGCGGCCCCGGGCGGCGTCGAGCACGGTGCCGTCGGGCAGGACCATCTCCAGCCGGCGGACCCAGCGACGCATCGGGCCGTAGTGGAAGGTCCGGGAGCCGGAGGCGTTCGTGGCCACGGCGCCTCCGACCCAGGCCAGCGTCTCCGTCGGATCCGGGGGGAGGAAGAGGTCGTGCTCCGCGGCGGCCGCCGCCAGGTCCGCGAGGGTCGTCGCGGGGCCCACGACCGCGAACGGCCCCTCGTCGTCCCGGTCGATGGCCTCCACGCCACCCAGCCGGTCGGTGGCCAGGACATGCCCCCCACGGGGGATGCGACCCCCGGCCAGGCCGGTGCCGCCCCCCGAGACCGTGACCGCGGTCCCGTCCGCCTGGCAGCCCTGCAGCAGCTCCGCCGCCTCCTGCGCGTTCTCCGGGAGGTCGACCTCGTCCGCCCAGCCCCCGGGCATGCCGGAGGCGTCCTCCAGGTACGGACGCACCGCCGCGGGATCGGTCTTGCGGATCAAGCTTCGTCGTCCTCCGGCGGCACCGGCTGCATGGCCGGGGGATGCTGGAGGGGGATGGCCTCGAGGCGGCCTGCGCGATCGCGGTAGACCTGGCTGACGTCGGTGGATTCGAAGATGCGATCCGCGGAGGCGGCGATGAACCCGTGGTAGTAGTCCTCCCACGCCGGCGCCTTCCCCGCCGATCGTCCGTCGCGACCGGACGGTAGCAGGTGCCGGAAGGCGAACTCGAAGTAGGCGTACGGCAGCGTCTCGGCGGTTCCGTCGGGGAAGCGGTGCCAGGTCACGTTGGCCACCGTGGAGGACTGCTCCAGGAGCTGACCCGGCGTCCCCTTGATCCGGCCACCGGAATCGTTCAGGGGGATATTGAGCTCGTCCACCATCCGGTTCATCTCCTCCAGCTCCGAGAACAGATCCGAGAAGTGCACCGCCTGCGTGAAGTGGTTCACCCGGTTTCCGAAGATCGACACCCAGGCGGCGTACTCGCTCTCGGAGCGCAGGGCGTGGTAGTCCACCGCCTCCGGGTCCTGCCAGGGAAGCTGGGTGAACACCACGCGCAGCAGGTCCAGCATGGGCCCGTGGTCCCCGGCGGTCAGCCGCTCCAGCCGGCGCAGGACCTCGTCGAGGTCCGGGTAGAGGAGGTTCTGACGGAAGGCGACGGCGCGGATTCGCGCCTGGGCCTCCGGGGACAGCTCCCGCACCTGCAGCTCGCTGATGAATATCTTCGGGAGATGGCTCTCCGGGGGCGAGAACCAGTCGGCGACCAGCTTCTTCTGTTCGAAGAGGTAGTTATCGCGACGCCGGTACCCGAGCGCCTCGAACAGCCGGGCCAGCCTCTCCCGGCCGTGGCCCGGGAGCCCGAAGGTGCGGAAGGCGATGTGGTCGTTCACGTAGGTCCCGCCGAGGTTCGTGATGGCCTGGCGGCACTGCTGGGCGTAGACCGCCCAGCCGGCGTAGCTCTCCCAGAGCGACTCGATGAGGTCCTCCAGGAAGCGGATGCGCGCGCGGTATGGGGTCTGCATGGCCGGAGATTGTAGCGCAGCGAGGGCCCGGCGCCACCGGATGGGCCGCCGGGAGCCCCCCGCGGACCGGACGCGAGCCGTCGGCGAAGCCGTCGGCGCCCGCGGTCGCCAGCCCGCGTGATTCTCCGCCTAACCCGTGAACTTGTAGCCGATGCGGTGCACCGTGACGATCCACCTCGGGTCGCCGCCTCCATCCTCGATCTTCTTGCGGAGCTTGGCGACGTGCATGTCCACGGTACGGGTCAGCGGGGCGCTGTCGTAGTCCCAGACGGCATCGAGAAGCTGGTCACGTCCGAGCACCTCCCCCCGATGCTCGATGAAGTACTGGAGGAGCCGGAACTCCCGGGCGGACAGCGTGAGAAGCTCCTTGCCACGGTGCACCTCGCACTTCTTGAAGTCCACCCGGATGTCCCCGAACTCGTAGGCGTCCCGGGCGCCGTCCGCCCCTCCCGCCCGGCGCATGAGGGCCTCGACCCGCGCCATGAGCTCCAGGAACCCGAAGGGCTTGGTGATGTAATCGTCGGCGCCGAGCTTCAGGCCGAGGACCTTGTCGATCTCCTGACCGCGCGCGGTGAGCATGATGATCGGAAGCGAGCTGCCTTCCTTGCGGATCTGCCGGCAGACGTCGAGGCCGTTCATCTTGGGCAGCATGACGTCCAGGACCATGAGGTCCGGACGCCCGGTGCTGGCGGCCTCGAGCCCGGCCGCACCGTCCCGGGCCACGATGACCTCGTACCCCTCGTACTCGAAGCCGTCCTTCAGGGCGACGGCCATGGAATCATCGTCCTCGACGATCAGCACCTTCGGCATGGGCCCTCCCGGCTCGAGCTCAGCTCGCAGCGGTCCGGTTCTCCTCGAACTCTATCCCGGCGGCGGGTTCCGCCGCCACCGGCAGGTGGATCGAGATCGTGGTGCCCCGGCCCGGCTCGCTGTCGACCGTCACCTTCCCCCGATGGGCCGCGACCACGTGGTGGACGATGGACAGCCCGAGGCCGCTTCCCTTGACGTCGTGGACCAGCCCGGTGCCCACCCGGTGGAACCGCTCGAAGATCTTCTTCTGCTCGTCCCGCGCGATCCCGATCCCGTGGTCCTGGACGGAGATGACCACCATGTCGCGCTCCCGGGCCAGACTCACTCGCAGCCGCCGGGAATCGCCCGAATACTTCACGGCGTTGTCGAGCAGGTTGTTGACCGCCTGCGAGATGGCATCGGGATCGAACTCGACGGGTGGCAGCGAATCGGCGGGTCGGTCGTAGTCGGCCTCGAACCCGCTGTTCCGCATCCGGACCTCGAAGCGGTGCATGAGGGAGTCGAGTAGCTCTCCCACGTCGGACGGGACGAACTGATACGTCTTGAGTCCGGACTCGATGCGGGAGAAGTCGAGGATGTTGTCGATCAGCCGGCTGAGCCGCCGGCTCTCCGCCTCGATGTACTCGCCGTACTCCTGCGCCTTCTCCACGCTCCGCGCCCGGCCGGTCCGCAGCAGCTCGCCGAACACCCGGATCGACGCCAGCGGTGTTCGGAGCTCGTGGGACACGTTGGACACGAAGTCGGACTTCATTTCCGACAGGCGCATGGCCTTGTTGGCCGCCCGGAGGGCCAGCACCACGCCCCCCAGCAGCCCGAACGCGACCAGGGCGGACAGGGAGATGTTGTAGAGGAAGCTCTGCCGGGCCCACTGCTCCGGCGTGACTCCGTGGCGGTGCAGGCTGACCGTCCAGTCGGTGAACGCGAACTGCAGCGGGCGGCTGGCGGTCTCCCCCTCCCCCTCGTGCTCGTCGGCGCCGAAGGCAACGGCCCCGCGGTCGTCGGTGACCGTCAGGAGCAGCGCGTCCCCGGAGGCGTCGGGGAAGAAGTGCGGGAGGGCCTCCTCGAGGATCCCCGGGAGCAGGTCCTCGCGGAAGAACTCCTCGTCCAGCACCATCCCGGCGAGGCCCACGATCCGCGCCTGGTCGTTGGTGATCGGCTTGAGGATGATCCGGCGCTCCGGGTCCCGCTCGTCCACCCGGAGCTCCGTGGACTCGACGAAGCCACCGCTCAGGCTGAGGACCTGCCAGGGCGTCGCGGCGGAGATGATCGCCATGGCCTCGTCCGAGGCGGGCGGCACCTCCAGCAGGCCGCGCTCCGGGTCGAAGAACCGGAATCGCCCGAACAGGTCGTCGGTGTAGCTCACCAGGAACAGCCGGGAGGCCCCCTGGGCGGGGACCTTCCGCCAGTGCAGGGCCGCCCGCTCCATCCCCTCCTCGGTGAACACCGAGGCGGGCAGGTTCAGGGTGCGCTCCGCCAGGGACGTGTAGAAGTAGCGGACGTTGCTCCCCACCGCCTCGAGGAAGTTCTCCATGGCGGTCTTGTGCGCCATGGCGGAGTATCGCTCCAGCTTCGCCAGGGCGTCGTACTGCATCGACAGCAGCAGACCGAGCGGCACGAGGACCGCCAGGAAGCCCATCCAGAGGTTGTGTCGTTTCAGGAAGTAGGTGATCTTTCGCATGGTTTCCGCCGTGCCGCGCGCTTCATTCTAGCTCTCTCAACCCGGCGGGGCTGCCCCGGTTCCCGCCCTTTACAGGTTCATGACAACTGGTACATCTTTTTACCCCTTTGAATGGGACATTTACAGCGATCGCCCGTAGAATTTCCGCGAGACTTGGGAGAGAGGAACCCGGGTGGGGTGCCCGGAGCCGCTCTCCCGCAGGAACGGGGAGGTCCCTGATGCTTCGGAACAAGGTGGTTGCGCTGGTCGCCATGGCCCTTTTCATCGCGCTCCCGGCGCTGGCGGGCGAGGGCCAGAAGTGCTCCTACAGCACGCAGGAGTGCCTGGACTACATGGCCAACAAGATGAAGAACAGCGGCTGGGTCGGCGTCGAGCTGGACTCCGCGGACGGTCAGCTGGTGATCAAGAAGGTGATCCACGGCAGCCCGGCGGAGAAGGCCGGCCTGCAGGAGAACGACATCCTGTTCGCCATCAACGGGGTCGAGTACAACGACGCCAACATGGAGAAGCTCCAGGCCATGAAGGAAAAGCAGACCCCCGGCAGCGAGGTGACGTGGACCATCAAGCGCAACGGTTACAGCAAGGAGCTGACCATCGAGCTGGCCCGGATGCCGGCGGACCTGCTTGCCCGCTACATCGGCCAGCACATGATGGAGCACGCCACCATCGAGGTGGCCGAGAACTAGGCTTTCCCTGTCCGCCGATTTCTTCGGGGTTTCGGCGGGCGTTCCGCAGGAGGGGGGCACCCGGCATGGGTGCCCCCTTCGTTCGTACCGCCCCTCTCCCGCCGCAACGTGCCTCGCCGCCCCCTTCGCACCATATTCCCTCCTCCCGGGGCCGCCCCGGAGGACACCGGTCTCCTTTTGCGGTAGATTGGCGGGTCCTCCGAACGGCGGGCGGGACGAGGGAACATGGACCGATACGACTTCCTGATCGTCGGCGCAGGCTTCTCGGGGCTCGTGCTGGCGGAGCGGCTGACGTCGATGGGAAAGAGCTGCCTGGTCGTGGACCGTCGCGACCATATCGGCGGCAACGCTCATGACGCCGAGGACGCCGCGGGCGTCCTGATCCACCGCTACGGTCCCCACTACTTCCGGACCAACTCCGACCGCGTGCGGGAGTACCTCTCGCGGTTCACGACATGGCACCCGGTGGAGTACCGGGTGCGGAGCTACTCCGACGGCCAATACTGGAGCTTCCCGATCAACCTGGCGACGTACGAGCAGCTGGTGGGACACGAGGCCACGGAGGACGAGTTCCGGGCCTACCTCGAGGAGAAGCGGGTCCCCATCGAGAAACCGCGCAACTCCGAGGAGGTCATCGTCTCCCAGGTCGGCTGGGAGCTCTACGAGAAGTTCTTCCTCGGCTACACGCTGAAGCAGTGGAAGAGGCACCCGCGGGAGCTGGACACCTCGGTCTGCGGCCGCATCCCGATCCGCACGAACCGGGACGACCGCTACCTCCGCGAATCGTTCCAGGCGCTCCCCCGGGAGGGTTACTGGAAGCTGTTCGAGAACCTGGTGGAGGCCTCTCCCGGCCTGGAGATCCGCCTGGAGACGGCCTTCGAGGAGGTACGGGACCGCATCGCCTACCGGCACCTGATCTACACCGGCCCGGTGGACGCCTTCTTCGGATTCCGGTACGGACGGCTCCCCTACCGATCGCTCCGGTTCGAGCCGGAGTCCTTCCGGCCGGAGGCGCTCCGGGACCGCCTGTCGATCTCCGGAAAGGCCGGGTTCTGGCAGCCGGAGATGCAGGTCAACTACCCCAACGAGCAGCCGTTCACCCGCATCGTCGAGATCAAGCACGCCACCGGCCAGCGCTGCCCGAACACGACGATCCTGCGGGAGTACCCCCAGGACTTCGAGGGGGACGCCGAGCCGTACTACCCCATCCCGAACGAGGAGACCAAGGCCCTCTACGCCCGCTATGCCGCGCTGGCGGCGACGGAGAGGAACGTCAGCTTCGTCGGCCGGCTCGCGACCTACCGCTACTACAACATGGACCAGGTCGTGGCCATGGCCCTGGCGGAGTTCGACCGGCTCCGGGCCCGTCCCTCCTGATCCTCCCGGCAGGCCGCCCTGCGGGAGTGCGTCGAATGGCCGCCTCTGGGTGATTTCACTCACTCCGGCCGGCGGCCAGGGCGGGGCATTCCACCCACATGGGTGTCGTGAGGCGGGCACGGCCCTTGCTATCCCTCTCGGACGTGCCGGGGAACCGGCAGCGGCACGTCGTCACCCGCAATCCTGGAACCGAACCGACGCGGGCCCCGCCCGCGGACCGGGGGTGGAACCGCAGATGGCCGAGGAACGGAACCCCAGCGACCCGCGAGCCGGCACCGAGGAGAGCCAGCTTCTTCCGGGCTGGTCCTCGCTGGTCATCCAGCTCATCCTCTTCGGCGTGGTCTCCGTGGTCGCCGTGATCGCGATCCTGCGCGGCGGCGAGGACATCCACGTCACGCCCGACCAGGGGGGCACTCGCGCCTACGGTCCCGCCGACTTCCCCGAGATCGATTTCAACGCCCCGCTGCTCCCCGCGGTGGTGGAGGCCCAGGCGGGGAACGATACGGGCACCTTCAACGTGCCTCCCGCCCCCTTCCAGACCGACGGCATCTTCCCCTGCTCCGGGTGTCATGCCGACATGGACGTGAACTACGAGCGCCGGGACCTGGAGATGTTCCACGAGGACATTCACCTGCAACACGGACCGCCGGAGCGCTGGTGCTTCGACTGCCACAACGCCGAGGACCGGGACAAGCTCCGGCTCGCGAGCGGCGAGCTGATCAGCTTCCAGGAATCCTACAGGCTCTGCGGCCAGTGCCACGGCACGATCTACCGGGACTGGCGGCAGGGGATCCACGGGCGGCGCCGCGGCTACTGGAACGGGGCGAAGAGCTACCTGCTCTGCGCCCACTGCCACAACCCCCACCGGCCGCATTTCCAGCCCCTCAAGCCGCTGCCGCCGCCGGTGAGGCCGAGCTTCCTGGCGACCTCCCACAGACAGAAGGCCGAGACCGCCGCCGAGGCGGGGTCCGAGGAGGGCCACGACGAATGAGCCGCAAGAGGCCGACCTGGACCAAGGGCGACCTGCCCGACTCCATCGACCGGCGCCGCTTCCTGATGGGCGGCACCGCCGCGATGGCCGCCGTGGCCGCGGGGGTGAACGGCGCCTCCGCCGGACTCATCGAGAAGCTCCTCCGGCGGCGGTTCGTCGAGCTCTCCCCCGAGCGCCAGGCCGAGATCCTCGCGGACCTGGAGCGGGACTACGAGGAACGCTACCAGCAGGCGGTGAAGCTCTCCGCCACCCAGGCCCAGCCCGGCGTGCTGTTCGGCTACGGGCTGGACCTCTCGCGCTGCGTCGGCTGCCGCCGCTGCGTGTACGGCTGCGTCAACGAGAACAACCAGTCCCGCGATCCGCAGATCCAGTGGATCCGCGTCCTCAGGATGGAGAAGGAGAAGGGGATCGAGCTGAGCGAGTCGGATCCCTACTACGATCCGGAGCAGGTCCCGGAGGAGGACGCGTTCTACATGCCGGTGGCCTGCCAGCAGTGCCGGAACCCGCCGTGCACGCGGGTCTGTCCGGTGCAGGCGACCTGGCAGGAGCCGGACGGGATCGTGGTGATCGACTACGACTGGTGCATCGGCTGCCGCTGTTGCATGTCCGCCTGCCCCTACGGCGCCCGGCACTTCAACTGGGCGGAGCCGACCCTCCCGGCGTCGGAGGTCAACACCAACATGCACTACCTTGGGAACCGGCCCCGACCGAAGGGCGTGGTGGAGAAATGCACCTTCTGCATCCACCGGGTCCGGGAGGAGGGGCGCTATCCGGCCTGCGTCGAGGTCTGCCCCGTGGGGGCCCGGAAGTTCGGCAACCTCCTCGACGAGAACAGCGAGATGCGTTACCTGATGCGGGAGAAGCGCGTGTTCGTGCTGAAAGAGGACCTCAATACCCAACCGAAGTTCTACTACTTCTACGCGACGTGATGCCATGATCCGGAAGACCCTGCAGTTCGTGACCGGCTCCATCCGCCTGATGTTCCAGGGCGGCTGGGCGTACCACCTCTGGATGTCGATCCTGACGCTCCTCGTGGCGTCGGGGATCCTGGCCTACGGACGACAGCTTCGCGAGGGGCTGATCGCGACGAACATGCGGGACCAGGTCTCCTGGGCCTTCTACATCGGCAACTTCACGTTCCTGGTGGGAGTGGCGGCGGCGGCGGTCCTGCTGGTGATCCCCGCCTACATCTACCACTGGAAGCCGATCCGGGAGATCGCCATCTTCGGCGAATTGCTCGCCGTCAGCGCCATCGTGATGTGCCTTCTGTTCGTCGCGGTGGACATCGGGCAGCCGATGCGTGCCTGGGAGCTGATGCCCGGCGTCGGCAACCTGAACATCCCGGGCTCCCTGCTCGGCTGGGACGTGGTGGTCCTCAACGGCTACCTGGTACTGAACCTGGTCATCGTCCTCCACTTCCTGTACTCCGCCTACCACCGACAGCCCTACAAGGCGGGGTTCGTCGTGCCGCTGCTGCTGTTCTCGATCCCCGCGGCGGTGAGCATCCATACGGTCACGGCCTTCGTCTACGCCGGCATGGCCGCCCGACCCTTCTGGAACGCGTCAATCCTCGCCCCGCGGTTCCTGGCCTCCGCTTTCTGCTCCGGCCCGGCGATCCTCCTGATCCTCTTCCAGATCCTGAGCCGCACCACGCACATCAAGATCAAGGACGAGGCCATCTGGAAGATCGCCGAGCTGATGGCCTACGCCATGTTCATCAACCTGTTCCTCTTCGGCGCCGAGATCTTCAAGGAGTACTACTCCCAGACGCACCATCTCATCCACACGCAGTACCTCTACAGCGGGGTCCACGGCCACCACGCCCTGGTCCCGTACGCCTGGGCGTCCATCGCCTGCAGCGTCGTGGCGTTTCTGCTCTTCCTGATCCCGGCAACGCGGCGGAACATGATCACCCTGAACCTGGGGTGCATCCTCATCTACACGGGGGTCTACATCGAAAAGGGCATGGCGCTCGTGATCCCCGGAATGACGCCGGACACCCTCGGCGAGTTCTACGAGTACACGCCGACCCTCGTCGAGCTGCGCGTGGGCGCGGGCATCTTCGCGGTGGGATTCATGGTCTTCACGATCCTCTGCAAGATCGCCATCCCGCTGATCCAGGGGACCCACAAGACCGCGGATGCTCCGGCGGAGGGCGTCGCCGTCCCGGCCTGATCCGCCCAGGCGGGCGCCGGCCGTGGCAGAATGCCCTCTCCAGGAGGCACCGCGCCGCACCGGCGGCTCCCCAGGCTTCCGCCTCAGTCGATGCCGTGCTCCCTCCGGAGGCGGTCGGCGTCCTGCCGGATCTCCCGGCGCTCCCCACGGGACAGCCGCGCCAGGTTCCGCAGCGACAGCGCCATGCGGTTGTTTCCCGCGAAGCGCTTCTCGTGCCGCAGCAGGAACTCCCAGTAGAACGTGTTGAAGGGGCAGGCCCCCTCCCCGGTCCGGCGGTCCGGATCGTACGGGCACTTGTCGCAGTAGTTCGACATCCGCCGGATGTACTTGCCGCTGCCGGCATAGGGCTTCGTGCCGACGATCCCGCCGTCGGCGTGCTGCGACATGCCGATGACGTTCGGCGCGGTGGCCCACTCCACCGCATCGACGTACATCGACAGGAACCAGCGGTGGACCTGCCCGGGGTCCACCCCGGCGATCAGGGCGAAGTTCCCGATCACCATCAGGCGGGGGATGTGGTGCCCGTAGCCGCGCTCCAGCACCTCGCCGACGCAGTGCCGCAGGCAGCGCATGCGGGTATCGCCGCTCCAGTAGAACCCGGGCAGCCGTCCCCCCTGCTCCAGGGCGTTCCGGGAGGGGTACGAGGGTCCCTCGCGGTGGTAGACGCCCCGGATGAACTCGCGCCAGCCGATCAGCTGGCGCACGAACCCCTCGACGTTGCGGATCTCGAGCTTCCGGGCCGCGAACGCCTCCAGCGCCGCCTCGACGCACTCCTCCGGTCCCAGGAGCTTCAGGTTCAGCGGGGCCGAGAGGAGCGAGTGATAGAGGAAGGGCTGCCCCGCCCACATCGCGTCCTCGTAGGCGCCGAAGGCGTGGAGGCGGTTGTCGATGAAGTCCCGCAGGGCGCGCCGGGCCTCTCGCCGGGTCACGGGCCATTCGAAGCGCTCCATCCGGCCGGGGGCGTCCGGCCAGGTGCGCTCCACCAGGTCCATCACCTCCCGGGTGACCGGGTCCGGCCGCGGCCGGTAGGGAGACGGGATCGCGGGGGGGTCGCGGAAGGACTCGCGGTTCTGCCGGTCGTGGTTCCACGTCCCGCCCACCGGCTTCGCTCCCGGCGCCACGAGGATACCCAGCTCCCGTCGCCGCCAGCGGTAGAAGTGCTCCATCACGAGGTTCTTCCGCCCCTCCGCCCAGGTGTCGAACGCCTCCAGGCTGCAGGTGAAGGAACGGTCCGGAAGCACCTGGAGCGGCACCCCCGCGTCGTCGCAGGTCGCGGCGAGGTCCGCGGCGACGCGGTGCTCGCCGGGCTGCACGACCCGGACCCCCTCCGGCCGTAGGGCCCGCAGCGCGCGCCGCAGCTCGGCGCCCAGCGTGCCACGATTCGACGGATCGTCCAGGCGGACGTAGCGCACCCGGTCCCCCCGCTCGATCCGGTCGAGGGCGAAGTGCCGCATGGCGGCGAGGAAGAGCGTCGTGCGCTGGCGATGGCTGGGCACGTGCTCGGCCTCCGCCGCCGCCTCCATCATGAGGATGACGTCCCGTTCCCGGTCCAGCCCCGCCTGCGCGGGAAGGGAGGGGTCGAGCTGGTCGCCGAGGACGACCAGAAGGTGCCGCGCCCGCCGCAGGCGCCGGCCGGCATCGAGGCGCCGTTCCGTGTCGCTCATCGACGCGCCCTCCGCCGGGCCATCGACCCGAGGGCCGTCGACGCGACGATCAACGGCAGGGTGAGGATCTGCTCCGCGAGGATGAACACGACGGCCAGACCGGGACGGTCCGTCCATCCGAAGTGCTCGGTGGGCGTCGCCACGAACACGACCATCAGGAGGAACGTCGCCGCGAGGAGCGTCCACCAGACACGATCCAGCCACACGGCAAACCGCGGGAGCCGCGCCATGCCACCTCCCCTTCCGGCACCACCGAGGAGAATCGCGCCGCCCCGTGGAACGGCACCGGCGGGCTGGAAGAACACCCCGCGGGGAGCACCCCCGGCGACGGAACGGTGCCGGGGGCGCCTCTACCGGGAACGCGTCAGAGCTTCTTGAGCAGCTCGTCCACCTCGTCGCAGGTCTTGCGGACGGCGGCCACCGAGTTGCCGAACGCCTCCTTCTCGGAAGCCGTCAGGTCGAGCTGGATCACCTGCTCCACCCCGTGCCTGCCGAGGATGGCGGGCACGCCGACGAACACCCCCTTCACGCCGTACTCCCCCTCGAGCTTGGCGCAGACCGGGATGATCTTCCGCTTGTCGTAGATGATCGCCTCGGCCATCTCCAGGGCCGCCCACGCCG
>JASFRI010000020.1:0-22375 GCA_050115015.1 Acidobacteriota bacterium | reverse complement strand
TTCGAGGAGACCGCGGAGGAGATCGCACGGACCCTCCAGGCGAACCTGGCCGGCGGCGACTACGACGGGATCGCGACCACGGAGGGCTTCGCCGACCGGCTCACCGCCGACATGGCGGCCGTCGCCGGCGACAAGCATCTGTGGGTCAAGGTCCCTCCGGAGCGCGAGCTGCGCATTGCCCGTGGGGAGATTCCCCCCGACGAGGAGGGCGACGGCGCCGGGGCCGCGTACGGCAACTTCGGCTTCCGGAAGCTGGAACGGCTAGAGCACAACATCGGGTACCTGGAACTCACCGGCTTCCAAGAGGCCGCCCGAGCCCGGGAGACCGCCGTCGCGGCCATGAACTTCCTCGCGAACGCGGATGCTCTCGTGATCGACCTCCGGCAGAACGGTGGCGGCGATCCGAGCATGATCCAGCTCCTGGCCAGCTACTTCTTCGCGGAGCCGGTCTGGCTCAACTCGTTCTACATCCGCGAGACGGACGAGACCCGTCAGTTCTGGACCCAGGCCCAGGTCGCCGGGAAGCGGCTGGCGGATACGCCCCTGTTCGTCCTGACGAGCCCGTACACGTTCTCCGCCGCCGAGGAGTTCGCCTACGACCTGAAGAACCTCGATCGTGCCGTCGTGATCGGGGAGACCACCGGCGGCGGTGCCCATCCGAACCGGATCGAGATCTTCTCGGAGCTCGGCGTCGCGGTCTCCGTGCCTTTCGGACGGGCCATCAACCCCGTCACCGGCACCAACTGGGAGGGGACCGGCGTGGAGCCCGACGTCGCCTGCGCCGCTGGGGAGGCGCTCGACGTCGCGCGCATCGCGGCCCTGGAGGTCGTGCGAAAACTCCACCCGGAAGACCGGGAGCGAGGCCGCCGCATCGCGTTCAGCCTCGACCGACTCCAGGCGCTCCACGAGCCGGCGGCGGTCCCCCGGGAGGTGCTCGATCGCTGGACCGGCACCTACGGACCGCGGAGGCTGTTCCTCCGCGACGGGGAGCTCTGGTACCAGCGGGAGGGGAACCCGGAGCACCGGGCGACTCCGATGTCCCCGTCGCGGTTCTGCTTCGCCGACCTCGAGTACTTCACCCTCGAGGTGGAGGTGGACGCCAATGGAAACCCCACCGCCCTGGTCGGCCACTACAGCGACGGCCGCACCGATCGCAACGAGCGCGGCTGACCGGCGGGGTCCGACCCGCTTCATCCCTGGTCCCCCACGTCCCGGTCCGGCTCGGCGTCGCAGTCGCGCATGACGATGAATCCCGTCGGCGCCGACGGCGTACTGGAGCACCAGGAAGCGGCCGCCGGGGTGCACGTCGTACGTGCGGGGCGTGAAGGTGTGCTTCGGGATGAACTGATCGCGGAACAGCTCCACCGCCGGGTCGACGCCCCCTCGGCCGAGCGGACGCGGGCCCAGGCCTCCCATTTCCCGCGGCGGTCTCCGGGAACATCCGGCACGGATCGGCCGCCGGGTGGCTCAGACCTGCGTCGGACCGACCAACGGGTAGCGGTAGTAGGCGCCGTCCGAGGCCTTGAGGGCGCCCACGATCGGGAGGATCAGCGCCACCAGGCCAAGCATGATCCAGCCAACGATCGCCAGCGGGATCAGGATCACCGTGAAGAACGGGATGATGAGCACGATCCCGAGGATCCAGACCATGACGTTCAGCAGCAGCGCCTGCCTGGCGATCGAGGAGATCACCCGCGAGTCGCTCTTGACGATCCAGATGAGGATCGGGACCAGGAGGCCGCCCAGAGGGAGGATGTAGCCCGCGAGCCCCGAGAGGTGCGTGATGGCGGCAAGGCCTCGCTCCTCGGGCGCGATGGTGATGGTCTGCGGATCCGTCATTCGGCTCACCTCGACCCCGCGCAGTGTCCCATATCCGAACTCCTCGGGCAATCCGTCCGGCTCGCCTCTTCCCTTGCGACCCTCGGACGGTCCGGGTCGTGTAGTCTCTAGGGACGTTTCGATCTCGGGAGGTCTGTCCGATGAGGAGATGGCTCGAGGCTCTGGTGTCGTGTTCGCTGTGTCTCGGCTGCGACCCCGCCCCGCAGGACCGTACGCCCACCGGTGTTGTCCCCGCGGAGATCGACGGTCTCGTGGAGCGCTACGAGGCGCTCGGGCGCTTCTCCGGGGCCGTGGCCGTCGCCGTGGACGGCGAACGGATCTTCGCCAAGGGGTATGGGCTGGCCGATCGCGAAGGCGGCCGGCCCAACACGGTGAATACCCGTTTCGCCCTCGCCTCCTTGACCAAGCAGTTCACGGCCGCGGCCGTCCTGAAGCTCGAGGCGGAGGGACGATTGCGCGTCGAGGACCCGGTCTCCGCCTACCTGCCGGACTACCCCCGGCCACAGGGGGACCGGGTGACGATCCACCACCTGCTGTCGCATACGTCCGGCATCCCGAGTCTCTGGAGGCTCGGGGACGGGCTCGAATCGGTCGAGCCGACGCGGGAGGCGATCTCCCTCGACGAGTTACGATCGCTCTTCGACAGCCGCGATCTGCTGTTCGAGCCCGGCGAGCGTTTCCGCTACAGCAACTCGGGCTACGTCGTGCTGGCGGCGATCATCGAGAGCGTGACCGGATCGTCGTACGCGGACTACCTCCGCGACGCGCTGTTCCGACCCCTCGGCATGAAGGACACGGGCTGCGGCCCGGCCCGTGGTGACGCCATTCCCTACAGGGGCTATCCGCCGGCGATCAAGGCGGCTCCGGTGGAGCACGCGTCGTGGTCCGTCGGCGACGGCTGCGCCTACTCGACGGTGCTCGACCTGGTGAAGTGGAATGCGGCGCTGCGGGATGATCGTCTGCTTCCGGAGGGTCAGCGCGACAAGCTGTTCGCCTCTCACGCATCGATCGGGCCGGGCCGCAGCTACGCATACGGCTGGTTCCTCTCGGAGGCCCACGGGCGCACCGTAGCTCACCACGGCGGCGCGGCCGAAGGGACCGTCGCCGAGATGCATCGCTATCGCGACGAGGGCTTGACGATCGTCGCTCTCGCGAACTATGCGCCGCGGATCGGCATCAACCCCCCCGCCGCGATTGCCGACGCGGCGGCGGCGGTGTTCTTCGATCTTCCCTTCACACCCCCACCGGCAGTGTACGAGGTCGCCCCCGAGGAACTGTCGGCGCTCGCGGGCCTGTATTCGATGGACGGAGGAGGCAGCCTCCTCTTCGAGCTGGACGGGAAACGGCTCGGGGTCGAGGACCCCGCCGGCGAGCGGTCGATCTTCGACTACGGTGTGCTCCCCGATCCGGCCGTGTTCGAGGACGCCGTGGAGGTTGCCGGAGAGGCGGTCGACGCGGCCGTCTCCGGTCGGTTTCAGCAGATTCCGATCTGTGCGCCGCTCGACGGAGAGCTGGCGCCGAACGAGCTTCATGACGAGTGGAGCCAGGCCCTGGCCGGGCGCGGTGCCCTGCATGAAACCACGCTGTCGCGGACCGATCGGTACGCCGGTGAGGACACCCTCATCGTCATCCTGCGACTGGGCTTCGAGACCGGAGAGCTCTACGCCGCGTTCGACCTCACGCCGGGCCTGGAGATCTGCGGCTGGTACTTCATGGAACCGGCGGAGTATGCCGTGCGATCCTCCTCGCGACGCGCGCACAGGGTTCCCCTGTTTCCCGTCGGGCCCGACGAGCTGCTCGCGGACGGGTTCAATCACGGCGAGCAGGGCGTGCGGATGGTGTTCGACCAGGCGGACGGGGAGTCCGATCTCCGGCTGCGCCTGACCGGTGCGGTGTCTCGTACCGGCCGTCGTTGACGCCGGCGGGAAGCGCCCTCGGCGCCGCCCGCCCGGCCCCTTCGCCCGGTCAAGGCTCGGTCGAAAGCGCCGGGGGCGGGCTGGGGCGTCATGTTCTCGACCAGTGTGGCCGGCGCAACATCAGAGCCGGAGGGGGCAGGGAGGACCATGCGAAACGCAAGCCTTCCCGATCGCTCAACCTCGCCTACGGCCTGGTCTTCGGTGCCGGGGCCGGTGCGTCGGTCGGCACCGCGATGGACAGCCTGACGGTGGGCGTCTTTCTCGGCATCGCGCTGGGGGTCGTCCTCGCCATCGTCTTGGCGCGGCACGGCCTGGGAGAGCCCGCATTCCTGACCGGCGGCTGCCCCCGCTGGTGCCGGCTCAGCCGTTCTCCCTCTCGAACTCCGCCATGAACGCTACCAGGGCCTCCACCCCCTCCTTCGGGAAGGCGTTGTAGAGGCTGGCGCGGCAGCCGCCGACGGAGCGATGCCCCTTCAAGCCGATCAGGCCGGCGGCGGTCGCCCGGTCCAGGAAGCGCTTCTCATGCTCCTCCGAGGGGAGCCGGAAGGTGACGTTCATCGGCGAGCGGGAGTCCTCCCGGGCCGTACCGCGGTAGAACCCGCTGCCGTCGATCGCGGCGTACAGGAGATTCGCCTTCTCCCGGTTGCGCGCCTCCACGGCCTCCAGCCCGCCGTTCTCCTGGATCCACTCCAGCACGAGCTTTACGACGAACACCGAGAACACCGGCGGCGTGTTGTAGGCGGAGTCCTTCTCCGCCTGGACGGCGTAGGACAGCACCGCGGGCAGCTCCTTCGGCGATCGCCCCAGCAGGTCGGTCCGGATGGCGACCAGCGTGACGCCGGCGGGCCCCAGGTTCTTCTGGGCGCCGGCGTAGATCAACCCGTGGGCGGCGAAGTCCATCCGCCGGGAGAACATGTCCGAGGAGGTGTCCACGACCAGCGGGACCTCCCCGGCGTCCGGCTGGTAGGAGAACTGCGTCCCGAAGATCGTGTTGTTCGAGGTGTAGTGCAGATACGCGGCCTCCGGGTCCAGGTCGAGGGAGTTCGCCTCCGGGATGTACGCGAAGTTCGCGTCCTCCGACGTCGCCGCGATGCGGGCGGTCCCGCGGCGATTGCCCTCGGCCACGGCCTTCTTGGCCCATGAGCCGGTGACGATGTAGTCGGCGGATCCACCGGGCTCCATGAGGTTCATCGGGACCATGGCGAACTGCAGCGAGGCGCCGCCCTGGAGCAACAGCACCTTGTGGGATCCCTCGATCCCGGCAAGCCGCGCGAAGCGCTCCTGGGTCTCCTGGTTGATGGCGGTGTAGTCCTTGCCGCGATGGCTGATCTCGAGCACGGACATGCCGGTGCCGGGCAGCTCCCGCACCGCCGCGGCCGCTTTCTCGAGGACCGGCGCCGGCAGGATCGCCGGCCCGGGATTGAAGTTGAACACGCGATGGCTCATGGCTTCTCCTAGGTATCCTGCTTCACGCCGGCGGTGGACAGCGAGAAGATATCCTCGTTGCCGGCGCGGATGCTCTCCAGGAGCGCGGCCTCGGGCTCCCGGTCCAGGTGGAGGTGCGCGCAGGCGGCCTCGGCCCCCTCGAAGATGACGTTCTCCATCTCCTGCACGTTGATCTCGGCCTTGCGGATCTCCCCGAGAACGTGGGCCAGCACCCCGACCCGGTCCCGGTGCCGCACGGTGAGGACGGCCCGGGCCGGGGTCCGGCGGGCCAGGTTCACGCAGTTGAGGACCTCGCCGGTCCGCAGGTAGGTCTCCAGGATCCGCACGGTCTCGTCGGCGATCGCCTGCTGCGCCTGCTCGGTGGAAGCCCCGATGTGGTGCGTGCCGTAGAGGTTCGGGGACCGGCCGATCGGAGGCTCGAAGGTGTCGTCGCCGGCACCGGGCTCCTGGGCGTAGACGTCGAGGCCGGCCCGGATCCCCCTGGCCTCCATCGCCTGGACGAGCGCATCCTGGTCCACGATGCCGCCGCGGGACGTGTTGATGAAGAAGGCGCCGGGACGCATCGCCTGGAAGAACCCCCGATCGATCACCCCCTGGGTCTCCGCCGTCTGGGCCAGATGGATTGACACGACGTCGGAGGACTCGGCGACGTGTTGCGGGGAGGCGGCACGGGAGACGCCGAGCTCCGCCGCAGCCTCCTCGGTGAGCGACCGGCTCCAGGCGATCACCCTCATCCCGAACGCCCGGGCCCGCAGGGCGACCTCGCGGCCGATGCTGCCCAGGCCGATCAGGCCGAGCGTACGCCCCTTGAGCCCGGCCGCCTTGGAGTAGGTCTTCTTGTCCCACCGTCCCGCCCGCAGGTCGATGACGTTGTCGGGGATCTTCCGGTCCAGGGCGATGAGCAGGCCCATGGTGAGCTCCGCCACGGCGACGGCGTTCTTGCCGGGGCAGTTGGCCACGAAGATGCCGAGCCGGCTGGCGGCGGGGACGTCGATGGTGTTCACGCCGGCGCCGGCGCGGATGACCAGGGCCAGGGAGTCGGTGCGCAGCATCTCCTCGGTGACCTTCGTCGACCGTACGATCAGGACCTCGGGCTGGTGCTCGCCGAGGGCCGCCACGAGCGTCTCGTCGGCGAGGTCGGGGTTGGACGCCACCTCGCAGCCGGCCTCGACGAGGCGCCGGATGCCGGTGGACGGGAACTTGTCGGCGATCAGGATCTGCATGGGGAAGTCCCCTCCGGTTTCGACGGCGAACAGGACGGCCGTATTCTATCCGGGCGGGAAGCCGGCGACAATGGCGGCGGCCCCCCGGGCGGCTCCTCTATAATGCCCGGATGCCGACGCAGACCGTCGCGACCTGGAACGTCAACTCGATCCGGACCCGCCAGGAGCAGGTCCTGGACTGGCTGCGGGCCCACGAGCCCGCGGTGCTGTGCCTCCAGGAGACCAAGACCCCCGACGACCGCTTCCCGGCGGAGGCCTTCGAGGCGGCGGGCTACCGCGTGGCCGCCTCCGGCCAGCGGACCTACAACGGCGTGGCGATCCTGTCCCGGGAACCCCTGGGGGACGTGGCGGCGGGCTTTCCGGGAGATCCGGACCCCGCCCAGGCCCGGGTGCTGTCCGGGACGTGGCGGGACCTCCGGATCGTGGACGTCTACGTGCCGAACGGCTCCGAGGTGGGCTCGCCGAGCTACGAATACAAGCTGGCCTGGCTGCAGGCCCTCCGGGCCTGGCTGGAGCGCGACCACGATCCCGCGGAACCGCTCCTCATGCTGGGGGACTTCAACATCGCTCCCGAGGAACGGGACGTCTGGGACCCGGAGCGCTGGAAGGAGAAGGTGCTGTGCAGCGAGCCGGAGCGCGAGGCGCTGCGGCGGTTGCAGCGGTGGGGCCTGCGGGACCTGTTCCGGCGGCACCACGACGAGGGGGGGCTCTACTCCTGGTGGGACTACCGCCGTGGACGGTTCCGCCGCGATCAGGGGCTCCGGATCGATCTCCTGCTGGGGACGGACGCGGTGGCCCGGCGGGCGGCGGCCAGCTCCATCGACCGGGAGCCGCGGAAGCGGGAGCAGCCGTCGGACCACGCCCCGGTCCGCGTCGAGCTGGAGATGCCCGGGTGACGACGTTCTCGCGGCGCTCGCGGTTCCCGCGGGTCCCCAACCGGTGGGCCGGGCTCCGCGAGGAGTTGCGGCGGGCCGGACGCCGGCTGCTGGATCTGACGACCTCGAACCCGACGGCAGTGGGGATCCCGTATCCCGAGCGGGAGCTGCGGGAGGCCCTGTCGCCGCCGGAGGTCGACCGCTACGAGCCGGAGCCGTTCGGGACCGTCGCCGCCCGGGAGGCGGTGGCGGCGCGCTACGCCGCCGCCGGGACCCCGGTCGACCCGTCCCGCATCGTCCTCACCGCCTCGACCTCCGAGTCCTATGGGTTCCTGTTCAAGCTGCTCGCGGATCCGGGTGACGCGGTGATGGTCCCGGTGCCCGGCTACCCCCTGTTCGATTATCTCGGGCGGCTGGAGTCGGTGGCGACGGTCCCGTACCCGCTCGACCCGGACGACGGCTGGTCCCTCCATCCCGCCCGCCTGGAGGAGGCGGCGCCCGAGCGGGCTCGTGCGGTGGTCCTGGTGAACCCCGGCAATCCCACCGGCCGCTTCCTGCACCGGGGCGAGCACGCCGGGCTGGTCAATGCCTGCCGCGAGCGGGGCTGGGCGATCGTCTCCGACGAGGTGTTCGGGGACTACGCCCGGTCGACGGACCCGGATCGTGTCGCCTGTGCCGCCGTCGAGGCGCGCGTGCTGACCTTCAGCCTGGGGGGCCTGTCCAAGGGGGCCGGGCTGCCGCAGGTGAAGCTGGGCTGGATCGTCGTGGGCGGGCCGGGGCGGGACGTGGCGGAGGCGATGGAGCGGCTCGAGACCATCGCCGACGCCTACCTCTCGGCGTCGGTCACGGCGCTTCGGGGGTTGCCCCGGCTGCTGGCCGTCGGGGACGTCGTCCGGCCGCGCATCCGCGCACGCGTCGAGGCGAACCACCGGGCCCTGGAGGAGGCGGTGGCGGGGAGCCCCTGCGCGCTCGAGGCCTCCGAGGGGGGCTGGTACGGCGTGCTACGGGTGCCGGCCACCCGGACCGGCGAGGCGTGGGCGGTCCGGATCCTCGAGGCCGACGGGGTCCTCGTCCATCCCGGCTATTTCTACGATTTTCCGCGGGAGGCCTGGCTCGTCGTCAGCCTCCTCCCCCCGCCGGAGCCCTTTCGCGAGGCGGTGGCACGGCTCGTCCGGCGCGTCCTCGCGGAGGCCTGAGTGGATCAGAACCGGCCGACCCGGGTCCCCGCGGTGTCCCCGTTTCCGGGTACAATCGTCCCTCTCGAAGAACCTGCCGCCGCGGGCCGTCGCCCCGGGCGGCCGGGCCGCGATGGCCCTGGAAAGGACCCGATGTCATGCGCGCTTCCCGTTGCCGTCTTCCGCTCGTCGTCCCGGCGATGCTGGCCCTGGCGGGTCTGCTGTCCGGGTGCTCGCCGTCCCACGATCGCGCCCACCACGGGGAGGGAGGTCCGATGAGCATCGCGCCGGACGTGGGGGAGCGCCTGGCGCGGTTCGAGCCCACGGAGATCGGCGCCGACCTGTCCGGCCTGTCCGCCTCGCAGAAGGAGGTCCTGGACCACCTGATCGCGGCGTCCCGGGAGATGAACGCCATCTTCCTCCGCCAGGCCTGGACGGGGAACCCGGAAATGCGCGAGGCGCTGGCGTCATCGGACGATCCGCTGGCGCCGCAGGCGCTCGATTACTTCGACATCTCCTTCGGTCCGTGGGACCGCCTGGACGAGTCGGCCTTCGTGGGGACGGCGGCACGGCCGGAAGGGGCGGGTTTCTACCCGGACGACATGACGAAGGAGGAGTTCGAGGCGTGGCTCGAGGCGAATCCCGCGGACCGGGAAGCGTTCCGGAGCCTCTACACGGTGATCCGGCGGGACGGGGACCGGCTCGTGGCCGTGCCTTACTCGGAGGCCTTCGCGGAATGGCTGGGCCCGGCGGCGGAGCACCTGCGCGCCGCCGCCGCGGCCACCGAGAGCGAGAGCCTGCGCGACTATCTCACCAAGGTCGCGATTGCCTTCGCGGCGGACGATTACTACGACAGCGATGTCGCGTGGATGGACCTGGACAGCCGCGTCGAGGTCACCATCGGCCCGTACGAGACCTACGAGGACCGGATGTTCGGCTACAAGGCCTCCTTCGAGTCCTTCGTCACGGTGGCGGACCCCGAGCAGAGCGCCGCGCTGGCCCGTTACAAGTCGCTGCTGCCGGACATGGAGCGCAATCTCCCCATCCCCGAGGAGCACAAGAACCCGAACCGCGGCTCCGAGTCGCCCATCCGGGTGGTCGACGAGGTGTTCACCGCCGGGGACACGCGCGCCGGCGTCCAGACGATCGCCTTCAACCTCCCCAACGACGAGAGGGTGCGCGAGGCGAAGGGCTCGAAGAAGGTCCTGCTACGCAACGTGATGGACGCGAAGTTCCAGAGCATCCTGGTCCCCATCGCGAACGTCGTCCTGGCTCCCGAGCAGGCGGGGATGGTGGATGCCGAGTCCTTCTTCAACGAGGTGCTGTTCCACGAGCTGTCCCACGGCCTCGGCCCCGGCCGCATCTTCCTCGACGGCCGCGAGACCGAGGTGCGCCTGGAGCTGAAGGAGCTCTACTCCCCGATGGAGGAGGCCAAGGCCGACGTCATGGGGGTCTACAACATCCTCTACCTGATGGACCGGGGGCTCTATCCCGGCAAGGACCGGAAGGCCCTCCTGGCCACGTACGTCGCGGGCCTCTTCCGGGCCACCCGGTTCGGCGTCGCCGAGGCCCATGGCCGCGGGGCGGCGCTGCAGTTCCACTACCTCCTGGAGAAGGGTGGCGTGGCCGCGGACGAGTCGCGCGGCATCGTGACGGTGGACTTCGAGGCGATGGAGCCGGCGATCCGTGGCCTGGTCCGGGACCTGTGCCTGCTGCAGGCCATGGGGGACTACGCCGGCACGAGGGAGATGCTCGACTCCCTCGGGGTGCTGACCCCGGCCATGGAGATCCCCCTCGGGAGGATGGAGGACATCCCGGTGGACATCCGGCCGGTCTATCCCGCGGCGGGGGATTGACTCCTGCCTACCCGAACAGGGCGCCGTGGAACGTCCACAGGAGCCAGAAGGCGGCCACGGATCCCGCCAGGGCCACCCAGCTGTACTCATTAAGGGCGAGGCGCTGCTTGCCGGCGAGGATGGCCGCAAACGGCATGGCGGACGTGGTCTCCAGGTGAAGCCGCACCGGTTCCGGAGCGGTCGCCCGCATCCGGGCATCCTGGTGCGCAGCGCTCAGGGCCGCATAGACCGGGAAACCGCCGAAGAAGATGAGGTCCCCCACGTACGGGTTCGCGATCCCGTGCGCGATACCGAACAGCCCGAACGCCAGGTTCTGCGGGTGGCGGGTGATCCGCAGGATGCCGGTGGCGCCCGACCCCTGGTTCCCGGTCAGCTCCGCCAGCGTGGTCATCGGGCTCTTCGCGGCGAGCCCCTGCCCGAGGACGATCAGCGCCAGGAGCATCAGGATCTGGCAGGTCAGCACCCGCGCGGGCGAGATGTCGAACAGCAGCTCGCCCGCGTGCACGTTCGCGAAGTAGACCCGGACCAGCGGGATGAAGGTCGCGAGGGCCACCACCGAGTAGATCGCCTTGAATCCGCGCAGGGTCAGCGTCCGGATCAGGAACGTCCGGACCGGCACGCTGGACCCGATCATGTGGGTCGCGCCGAACAGCAGCCACCAGAAGAGGAGCTTTCCCTCGACGCTCACGGTCGTTCCCCTCAGTCCAGCGCGGCCTCGATGAAGATGTCGTTCCCGTCCCGCACGATCGCCAGCAGGACCGTGGGCCCCGCGGCGCTCGTCAGCCGCTGGTCGAGCTCGGAGGGCCCGGAGATCTCGGCCTCGTCCACGGAGACGATCACGTCCCCTGCGAGCAGCCCCGCGACCTCGCCGGCGCTCCCCTCGGCGACGCGGGCGACCAGCACGCCGCCGGGCGCGACGAAGTAGTCGGCGAGCTGATCCGTCAGGTGCACACCGGTGATCCCGAGCCGGTTCCCCTCGGCAGTCACCGCACGCCGGGAGCCGGACCGGCCGCGTCCGTCCGGCCGGGCCATCAGCATCACCGCGCCCCGGACGACCTGGCCCTCCCGCCAGATCTCGAGGTCCAGGCTGTCCCCGGGCGCGCATCCGGAGACGGTGCGCATCAGCTCCCGGGGGCCGCGCACCGGGCGTCCGTCCAGCGCGAGGATCACGTCGCCGGGGGTGAGGCCCGCCTCCTCGGCGGCGCTTCCCTCGATGACCGCTCCCACCATGACGCCCGCTCCCTCCTCGAGGGCGAGGGCGGCCCGCACCGCGTCGGAGACCGGCTCGAGGCGGATGCCGAGGAACCCACGGGACGCCTCCGCCTCCGCGCCGTGCGATGCGGGGACCGCGGCGAGCAGGAGGAGGAGCAGCAGGGGGCGGGAAGCGTGGTGGCGTGATCGCATGTTGTGGTCTCCGGGTGGTCTACCCTCGGATTGTAACCCAAGGGCTCGCGTCAGGGGACGGCCGCGGCCTCGCGGGCGGCCCGCTCTTCGTCCAGGCCGGCCAGCAGGAGTAGCCCCACCGCCAGGAAGGCTGCCACCGAGGCCATCCCCCAGCGCTGGCTACCGGTCCAGCCCGTGATCAGGCCGAGCACGAGGGGGCCCAGGAACGCGGTCAGCTTGCCCGACAGGGCGAAGAAGCCGAAGAACTCGGCCCGGTGTGCCTGTGGCGAGAACCGACCCATAAGCGACCGGCTGGCCGCCTGGTTCGGGCCCACCATCAGGCCGATGGCGGTGGCGGCACACCAGAAGACGGCACGGGACGTGGCGGTCGCCCCCAGTAGCGTCCCGGCGATCAGGACGACGAGGGTCAGGACGACGGTCGTCTTGCCGCCGAGCCGGTCGTCGAGGTGTCCCAGGGTGGCGGCCCCGATGCCGGCGACGACGTTCAGCCAGATCCCCAGCAGCATGATGCCGCCGAAGGACATCCCGAGCGTCCCCGCGGCGTAGATGCCGCCGAACGAGAACACGGTCACCAGCCCGTCGTTGTAGACCAGCCGGGCGACGAGGAAGCGCCCCGTCTCCCGGTAGCGCCCCAGGTGGCGCAGCGTGTTCGCCACCTCGCGGAAGGGGGCGGTGGCGCGTGCGGTGCGCCCCGACCCGCGGTCCCGCAGGCGCAGGAAGGCGGGGAGCGCGAAGAGGGCGAACCAGGCGGCGACCAGCAGGTTCGTGGCCCGGAGGTTCCAGCCCGCCTCGGTGGAGAGCCACGGCCGCAGGTACCAGCCTCCCGCTCCGTCCGGCAATCCGGTCAGGGTCAGTCCCAGCACGAGGCTGGCCAGGCCGCCCGCGTATCCCAGCCCCCAGCCGTAGCCGGACAGCCGCCCGATCCGGTCCCCGGCCGCCAGGTCCGGCAGGTAGGCGTTGTAGATCGCCCCCGAGGTCTCGTAGGCGAAGTTCGCGATCCCGAACAGGACCAGGGCGATTCCCCAGTGCGGGGGTGGCACGAAGGCCAGCGCCGCCGTGCAGGCGATGCAGACCAGGCTCAGCGACACCAGCGGACGCCGTCGCCCGGCGGCGTCGGCCCGGGCGCCGATCACCGGCGACAGCAGCGCCACCACCAGGAAGCTGCCGCTGACCCCCCAGGACCAGAGGCGTGTTCCCCGCACCTCGTCCCCGACCATCCCCTGGGTGAAGTAGGTGGCGTAGAGGAACGTCACCACCAGGGTGGTGAAGGCGGAGTTCGCGAAGTCGTAGAGGCACCAGGCCCGGATCTCCCGCGGGCCGGCGACGACCCGGGGGACCGCCCCCGCGCCCGCCGTCACGGCCCGGGGGCGACCGTGGCCCGGACCGGCCCGGGCGGCATCACTGGATGCGTACCTGGTAGGGCACCTCGATCTCGGGCATCTCCTCCACGTTCGTCCGGATGCGGATGGTCCCCGCGAACACGCCCTTGGTGTCCGCGTCCCGCCAGATCACGCCCACGCGGTGCACCTCGGCGGGCCCTTTCACGAAGGGCGACAGCTCCAGAGCGTCGCGATCCGCCTCGACGGCGGTGATCTCGAACGGGGGTTTGCCCGGCCTGGCCTGGAGGACGATGGTGCCTCCCAGCCGCGCCGGCCGGCCCGACTGATCCGCGAACATCACGATGCGGGCAGGAAAGAAGTTGACGGGGCCGTGGACCTTCCCGGTCACCGGGATGCGCACCCGCCGCTGTTCCTCCAGCGTGGTGGACACGACGATCTTGGCGTCGATGGGCCCCATGGGGGCGTCGGGGGACACCTCCACCACGACCCGGTAATCCCCCTGCGGGTCGTCCTCCTTCAGCTTGGAGAACTTGACGGCGATGTTCTTGTCGCTCGAGGTGGCACCGATCACCTCGAAGGGCTTCGCCGGGTCCAGCCCCTTGAGGAAGGCCTCCGCGGTCGCCGGCTTCCCCTGATCCGCCTGCAGGGAGATCATCCAGCTCGGACTCACCTCGATCAACGAGATGACGTTCGCCTTCATCTGCAGCGATGCGACCTGGTGGTCCGGGTCATTCGTCCGCACCGTGAGGCTCTTGGAGATCGGCCCCTTGTAGCGGTCGGTCTCCACCTGCGCGTCGATCGTTCCCTCCTCCCCGGGAGGGATGACCCGGTCGAACCGGGCCACCGCGCAGCCTCACGTGGGTTTGACGCTCTCGATCTCCAGCGGCGCGTCTCCATCGTTCCGGACGACGAAGCTGTGCAGCAGGCGCTCGCCCCGGGGGACGGTGCCGAAGTCCTGCACGAAGGTCTCGAAGTGGGCGATGGGCTTGCCCTCCTCGCCGGCAGCGGCGGGGGGATCCTCGGGCGCGGCCAGCCCTGCCGTGGCGCCGGCGAGGACCAGGGCGACCGTCCGGATGGTCCATCCAATGGGGGGTCTCAGACGCATGGGTTCCTCCAGTCCCGACCATTCTACCGCCCGGGCCGACCGCCCGTCAGGCCGCGGACCGGTCCAGGTCCTCACGCAGTGCCCGGATGTGCTCGGGAGTGGTCCCGCAGCAGCCCCCGAGGATCCGGGCACCGTGTCCCCTCCAGCGGCGCGCCTCCTCCACGTAGCGCGCCGGCGGGTAGTCCCCGGTGAAGGCCCATCCCGTCGTCCCCGTGGGGTGGCCGTTGTTCGCGTAAGCGCCGAGAGGCACCGTGTGAAGCCCTTGCATCGCGGCCAGCGCCGTCGTGACGTGATCCGGGGCGGTGCAGTTCACCAGCAGTGCCGAGGGGGCCAGGGGGAGCAGGGCGTCCAGGGCCGCCTTGATCGTCTCGCCGCTCAGCAGACGGCCCCCCCCGGTGCAGGTCAGGGAGATCCACGTGGGGAGCCCGGTCTGGAGCCCCGCGAGCAGGGCCGCCCGGGCCTCCCGGACCGTGTTCATGGTCTCCGCCAGGAGGAAGTTGACGCCGGCCTCCCCCAGAATGCGCGCATGGGCCTCGTGCTCCGCCTGCAGCTCGGCGTCGTCGGGGACCCGGTCGGGCTCGTAGCAGTCCTCCAGCGGCGCCATGGAGCCGGCGATGAGCACGCCTCGCTCGCTGCGGAGCCGGGCCTCCTCCGCCAGGGCCACCGCCCGGCAGGTCAGCTCGGCGGCATCGTGGTCCAGGCCGGCATGGAGCAGGGCACGGCGGTGGGTGCGGAAGGTCGCCGTCGTGATGATGTCGGCCCCCGCCGCGATGTACGTCTCGTGGATCTCCCGCAGCACGTCCGGGGCGTTCAGCAGCGGGCTGACCGCCCACAGGCCCACCGTGGACGGGAGACGCAGGCGCAACACCTCGCTGCCCGTGCCCCCGTCCAGCAGGATCACGTCCCCCCGCTGCAGCCGCTGCTCCAGGTCACGATAGGACATGGGCCCTCCCCGGCGGGCCGGAACGTCAGGGGCGCCGGCCGGGATCCCCCACCTCGTTCGGGATCTCGCCGTCGAGCGCTCGCATGAACGCCACCAGGTCCGCCTTCTCCTGATCCGTCAGGTTCAGCGGGACGATCTTCGGGTCGAGCCACTCGTTCGGCTCGCCCCCCTGATTGTAGAACTCCACCACTTCCTCCAGGGTCGCCTGGCTGCCGTCGTGCATGTAGGGGGCGGTCATCGTGACGTCCCGCAGCATCGGCGTCTTGAACGCCCCCCGGTCCGCGTCCGCCTGGGTCACCTCGTAGCGGCCCAGGTCCGGCTCCGGCCCCGCCATCCCGACGCCGAGGTTGTGGAAGTCGGAATCCGAGAAGGTCTGCCCGGCGTGGCAGAGCGTGCACTGGGCCTTCCCCTTGAACAGCTCCCAGCCCCGGACCTCCGCCTCGCTCATGGCGGTCTCGTCCCCTGCCATGAAGCGGTCCCACTTGGAGTTCCCCGAGAGGACGGTGCGCTCGAAGGCGGCGATCGCCTTCGCCACCCGATCGGCGGTGACCTCGGGATCGCCGAACGCCGCCTCGAAAAGCGGGCCGTAGCCATCGATCCCCTTGACGTTGGCGATCATCCCCTCGAGGGTGTTGCCCATCTCCACGGGGTTCTCGATCGGGCCGAGGGCCTGCTCCTCCAGGGTCCCGGCGCGTCCGTCCCAGAACTGGACGTAGTTGTAGGTCGCGTTGGTCACCGGCGGCGCACTGCGGGCGCCCGTCTGTCCCTCGTGCCCGGTGGAGACGGGCAGGTTGTCGGTGAACCCCTTTTCGGGGTGGTGGCAGGTGGCGCAGGAGACGTCGCCCGCCACCGAAAGCCGCGGGTCGTAGTAGAGAAGACGTCCTAGCTCGACCTTCTCCCGCGTCGTCGGGTTGTCCGCGGGCTCCTGGAGGTCGGGCGAAAGGCCCAGCGGGACCACCACCTCCCAGGCGACGGTCTCGACCCCGGGGGGCGCTTCCTCCTTGGACGAGCAGGCAAGGGTCAGGGCGGTCAGCAGTAGCAGCGCGGTCAGGCCGGCCATCCGCGCGGTCATCCCGTCGGTTCTCATCGTCTGGTCCTCCAATCTAGTTGATCGTGACGTCCCGCGGCTCCCCGACGGTCGTCGGGGAGGCCTGTCGGCGATCCAGGTTCTCCAGCGCATGTTCGATCTTCGAGAACTGGTCCTCGGTGGCCTTGCGGCCGATCTCGATGATCTCGTGCATGCTCTCGAACTTGAAGAAGGAGTGGTGATGGTCGAAGTGCGGGCGGATGTGCACCAGCGTTCCGGGGTAGGTCAGCATCTGCAGGCCCCGCGACGTGCGGATGAGATAGTTGGACCGCATCCGGATGGTCTGGTTGAGCAGGTTGAGGGGGTGTGTCATGGGCGTTTCCGCCGTGTTCTCGAACCCCATCGAGATGATCACCCGCGCACCCGCCGCCACGGCCACGTCCACCGGAAGCGGGTTCGACAGGCCGCCGTCCAGCAGCAGCCGGTCGCCGTCGGAGACCGGCTTCATGTAGAGGGGGAGGGAGACGCTGGCGCGGACCGCCCGGGCCACCTCGCCGCGATCCAGGACCGCCTGGGTGGCTCTCCCGATGTCCGTCGCCACGATCCGCAGCGGCAACGGCGTCTCCTCGATCCGCTTGCCGGGGAACATCGCGCTGAGGTTGCGGTAGATCCGGTCCCCCTTGATGATCCCGAACGTCCGGGCCCGGGCCTTTCGCGGCCGTAGCAGCGCCAGCAGGACCCCGAGGTAGTTGAAGTCCCGAAAGATGTCCGGCGTCCAGTAGGACCACAGGAAGCCCTCCATCTTCTCGTAATCGTCCGGATAGCAGGCGTAGCAGGCGGCGAAGATCGAGCCGCCGCTGGACCCCACCACCAGGTCGATCGGCACCCGGCGCTCCATCAGGATGCGCACCAGCCCCAGGGTGGCCACGCACTTGATGCCCCCGGAGCCCAGGACGAGCGCGACGCGGGGCGGCGGACGGCGGATGAGGGACGACAACGGTCTCCAGCTCCCGGGGGGCAAAGTATGCGAATCGTGGCGATTATACCGATCGGAGGGTGGAGCCGCCACGATCCGGCGCCGCCCGGGACGGGCGCCGACTCAACCCCCCGGGGCCTCCAGGCGCGGTATCGGGCCATCATCATCGATGGCGCACGCCGCCTCCCGCAGCAGGGTCTCGAGGTGGACGCCCAGGGCCTCGGGCAGATGGGGCGCCAGGCGCCGGCGGGCGGAGGCCAGCACGCCACGGGCCCCCTTGCGGTTCCCACGGCGCAGATGCTCGAGGGCAACGGCGATCTGGATCAGGCCCTGGTACGCGGTGCGATCGGGACCGTCGTACTCCTGCCAGAGCTCCTCGAGGACCTCGTGGGCATCGAAGAACTCACCCCGGTTGAACCGGCGGACGAACTCGAGCAGGTGCGGGTCCGGTGGCATGGTCCCTCCTCCCGGCAGACGGTGCCCGCGGTCAGTCGAACCGCAGGAAGCGGGCGCCCAGCGCGGTGAACAGGCCTCCGAAGGCGAGCAGGACGATCGCGGGGGGCCCCACGGCCCAGGCCCCGCGGCCGAAGGAGATCAGCGCGTGGAAGCCGTCCATGGCCCAGGTGGTCGGAAGGACGTGCGCCGCCGTCCGCAGCCAGCCGGGCATGACCTCCGCGGGCCACCAGCAGCCCCCCAGCCCCGCGAGCACCATGCTGGAGAGCCAGCCGATGCCGGAGGCCTGCTCCACGGTGCGTGCGAGGGCTCCCAGGAACGTCGCCATGCCGGCGACGGCGAACCCGTATGCGGCGAGAAGCAGCGCCAGGCCCGCAGGGGACCGCCCCCAGGAGATCCCGAACAGGAACCTCCCGGCGAGCGCGAGGATGGCGATCTGGCCGCCGGCGACGAGGAACCGTCCCAGGAGCTTGCCGGCGACGATCTGCAGGCGGGACGCGGGGAGCATCGCCTGGCGCCGGAGCATGCCGTTGGTCCTCTCCAGGGTCAGGAACACGGCGCCGTAAATCACGGTCATCATGAGGACCGTCATCGTCAGGATGCCCGGCACGCTCTGGGCGAACCCCCGGGGCACCGGCACGCCGGCGCCGGCGGTGTCCACCTCGAGGGTCACCAGCGCCTCCCGCTCCAGCAGGGCGGCGAACTCCTCGCGCAGCGTCGCGGCATCCTCGTCCTCCGCGGGGGCCATCTCGGTGAGCGTCGCCAGGGTGCGCACGATCGCCCGCACGAGGTGCACGCGTGCGGCGAGACCGAACTCCAGGTTCGATCCGGCGTCGGCGGCGAAGCGCAGCGCCTGCTCCTCCCCCGCGAGGACCCCCTCGGTGAACCCGGCGGGGATCCAGAGGGTCCGGACCTTGTCCTCCGCCGCCCTGGCCTCCTCGGGGGTCATCTCCCGCATCCCGATCGTCTCGTCCCGCAGCTCGTCGACGAAGGCCCGTGACAGCCAGCCCCCGTCCTCGTCGACCACCGTGAGGCTGATCCGAGGCGGGGGTGCGTCCCGGTCCCCACCGGCCACCTCCCCGAAGAACCACATCAGGGCGATGGGGAAGAGGGCGAGCCACAGGAGACTCGCCCGGTCGCGGACGGTGAGGAGCAGATCGTTGCGGGCGAGCCGCCAGATCGACCTCACGAGACCGCCCCCCGCAGGACCTGCCGCCGCAGCAGCGCTGCACCGAGGCCGAGCAGCACCGCGCCGCTTCCGGCCAGGATACCGATGTGGGGCAGCAGGTCCGCGACACCGGCCCCCGACACCAGCAGGTCACGGTATCCCTGGTTCGCCCAGTAGAGAGGGGTGAAGGGAGCGGCCCGGCGCATTGCCGCCGGGAGGCTGTCGAGCTGGACGAAGCTGCCGCTGCCGAAGGCCATCGCCAGGTAGAGCAGGCTGGAGATGGTCGCGCCGCGACGCTGGCTGGGGGCCAGCCCGTAGATCGTGGCCGCCAGGCCCGTGATGGCGAGGACCAGGGAGAGGGAAAGGAGGACGAACGCCACCGGCCGGACCGGCCCGTCGGCGGCGATCGCCGCGATCCCCGCCAGGATCAGCAGGCTCAGCAGGCTGAGCACCGCCGTGTAGAGCGCCTTGGCCAGCAGCAGGGTTCCCGGCCCCATGGGCCCCGCGAGCTGGCGCCGCAGGGTCCCTGCTTCGGCCTCGACGAGAAGGTCGCGCATCGCCTGGTCCCCGAGGACGAACAGTGCGTAGACCGCGACGCCCGGGAACACCATCAGGAAGATCAGTCCCGTGGTGGACTCCGGCCCGGCCTCCGCCTCCTCGTCCTCCGGCGAGGGCTCCTCGTACGGGAGGGGGCCGCTCTCCAGGGTGATCGCGGGGGGCAGGAGGAACGTGTCGGAGCGGCGCAGGATCCGGTTGACCTCCACCGCGATGGCCGCCACGTCCGCGTCCGCGGGGTGCTCCCCTCCCGCCTCGGCCAGCCCGCGGACGCGGTCCAGGGGGCCCCGCAACAGGCGGCTCGCCGCCGACAGCAGCTCCGCGAGCACCGCCGCGGACTGCTCCGCGGCCTCGGGCAGGATGCGCTCGGCGGGGTTGCGGATCAGCTCGAGGTAGGTCGGCTCCCCCTCCAGGATCGCCTCCCCGAACCCCTCCGGGATGTGCAGCAAGGCCGAGGCCTCCCCGCGCTCCATGCGGGCCCCGCCGTCCTCCTCCTCGCCCAGGGCCTCCACCTCGAAGTAGGTCGCCAGCTGGGACGATCCCAGGGCGGAGGTCAGCAGGCCGCTGAGCGCCGTCCGGTCGTCGTCCTCCACCAGCAGGCGGATCCGGGGCACACCGCCGCCACCGCCGCCCCCGAAGGTCAGGGCCAGCATTCCCGCGAATAGCACCGGGAAGGCGAGCAGCAACAGGTACCCCAGGGGCTGGCGGACCCGCCGCAGCAGGTCCTTCCTCACCTGGAGGAGGACACGGCGCATCAGTCGCGCAGCTCCCGCCCCGTGAGCTTCAGGAAGAGGGCGTTCAGGCTCGGGGGCTCGATGGACACGTCCGTCAGGGGTAGCCCGGCGGCGAAGATCGCCTCCAGCAGTTCGATGCCACCACCCGCCGGAGCTGCCAGAACCAGCCGGCCCGGCGCCGACGCGCGCACCACGATGCCGGCGAGGCCCTCCAGCTGGGGCCGCAGGGCCGTCTCCTGAAAGGCCCCGCGCACGGTGATCACATCGCTCTCGCCCACCATCCGCTTGAGCTCTGCCAGGGTGCCCTCCGCCAGCAACGCCCCGTGATCCAGAATGCCGATCCGGTCGCAGAGGCTCTCGGCTTCCTCGAGGTAGTGGGTGGTGTAGAGCACCGCCGTCCCGGCGGCCGCCACGTCCCGCACGACCTGCAGGATGTTGAGCCGCGCCTGGGGATCGATCCCCACGGTGGGCTCGTCCAGCAACACCGCACGTGGCTGGTGTGCGAGTCCGAGGCTCAGGTTCAGCCGACGCTTCATGCCGCCCGAGAAGCGCCGTACGGGCTCGTCGGCCCGGGCCGACAGCCCCACCTGGTCCAGCGCCCGGCCCACCGCGTCCTCCAGCTCCCTGCCGGACAGCCCGTACATACCCGCCCAGAACCGCAGGTTCTCCCGGGCAGTCAGCTCCTCGTAGATCGCGGTCTCCTGGGGGACCACCCCCAGGGACGCCTTCACGGCGCCCGGGCGGGCGGCCAAGTCGGCGCCGTCCACCGTGATGGTTCCGTCGTCCGGCGTCAGGAGCCCCGCCAGCATCGTGAGGGTGGTGGTCTTGCCGGCCCCGTTCGGCCCGAGGAGCCCGTAGATCTCACCGGCAGCCACACGGAACGACACGGCATCGACCGCCTGGATCTTGTCGAAGCGCTTGCTCAGGTTGCGGACCTCGATCATCGAAGACCCTCCGCGTGCCCCCCGCAGGGGAGGATACTCCGGGAGCGGGGCGACCGGGCCGGCCTCACTCGATCTCCTGCAGCAGCCGGCGGGCCGCCTCCTGCGGCGTCTCCCCGTCCAGGTCGACCCGGCGGTTCGCCTCCCGCATCCGCGGCAGGTCCACCGCGCCCACCAGGTGCTCGATCGCCGCCAGAAACGCGGGGTCCCGCGCGGCGTCGGCGGAGGCCAGCAGGACGGCGTCGTAGGGCGGGATGGCCTCGAGGGGATCCTCGAGGATCACGAGATCGTAGGCCGCGATCCGCCCGTCGCTGCTGAAGGCGGAGATCACGTCCACCTCGCCGGAGACCACCGCGCGGTACATGAAGGTGGACTGGAACTGGCGTTGATCGGCGAACTCGAGACCGTAGGCGTCGCGCAGGCCCTCCCATTCCGGGCGGGCGAAGAACTCGTAATCGCCGCCGATCGACAGCTCCGGCGCGTGGGAGGCCAGGTCGGCGATGCTCCGGATCCCGAGCGCCTCCGCGCGGTCGCGGCGCATCGCCAGGCCGTAGGCGTTCTCGAAGCCCAGGGCGCCCACGTAGTGGATGCCGTGCTCGCGCTCCAGCCAGGCGGCGGTCTCCTCCAGCACGCGGACCGCCCCCGGCGTGTCCCGGCGTCCCATCTGGTTGGCCCAGAGGGTGCCCGAGTAATCGACATAGCAGTCGATCTCCCCGCTGGCGAGGGCGTTGAAGGCGATCATGGAGCCGAGGCCCTCCCGCACCGATACCCCGTAGCCGGCGTCCTGGAGCAGAGTCTGCAGCGCGGCGGCGAGGATGAACTGCTCGCTGAAGGTCTTCGCCCCGACGACCCGCGCACCGCGGGCCCCGGCCGTATCGCCGCCGCCGACGAGTCCGGGGGCGAGACCGGTGAGCAGCACCAGGGCCAGCCCGGCGAGGGCGCCCGCGATGCGGCCGCGGCTGCGGCGGGCCACGCCCCGCTCCAGCAGGCCGATGAGCTGGTCGAGGACGATGGCCAGGCCGGCCGCGGCGGCGCACCCGAACAGCACCGAGATCCAGTTCTCGGTCTGCAGCCCCGTGAAGATGTAGTTCCCCAGGCTGGTCTGCCCGACCGGCGTGGCGAGGGTGGCCGTGCCGACCACCCAGATCGTCGCGGTGCGGATGCCGGCCAGGATGACGGGGGCCGCCAGCGGCAGCTCCACCTCGAGCAGCCGCTGCCGGGAGGTCATGCCGATGCCGCGGGCGGCCTCCAGGACCCGGTCGTCGACGCCGTCGATTCCGGTCACCGTGTTCCGGAGGATCGGCAGCATGCTGTAGAGCGTCAACGCCAGCACGGACGGGAGGAAGCCGAGGGCCGAGAAGGAGAACCACCCGAGCACTTCTCCGGTGAGCCAGGAGAT
>JASFRI010000019.1:0-22955 GCA_050115015.1 Acidobacteriota bacterium | reverse complement strand
CGGATGTCCAGGGCGTGTCCCCCCTCGCCATAGGAACGGCCGATGAGGGCGTGCTCCGCCATCATCTTTCCCTGCTCGCCGCGCTCGAGGCGGTTGAAGGCGCCGATCCGCCGCAGCGGGTACCAGATCGCCCAGGGAAGCTCCGGGTTCCGGGCGTTGCGGCGCGGCTTGTGGAGGAGCCAGTCCTCCAGCTCCTTCTCGCGGCCGGCGGCGTACGTGCGGCCGATCATCGTGAAATCGGGAAGGGGCTCCATGGAGGAGAAGGGCGGCGCCAGGAGCAAGCGGCGGGCGCCCAGAAGCTCCTCGGGATCCTCGGACATCAGCAAGATGCCGAGGCCGCGGGGGTCATTCAGGTTCGCGTAGACCACGGCCTCGAGACCACTCTCCTTCACGGCCTGGATGGCCGGAGTGCTGTCCAGGGCCCCGGTGAAGACGTGGAGCTGCATGAACAGGCGACGGTCGAGGGACTGCGGTTCCCCCTCCCGGGGGGCTCCGTGCTCGACCAGATCGACCTGGAACGTCCCCAGGCCGGACGGCGGACCTCCTGCGTGCTGGCTCATGGATTCCTCCCGAAGGCCGGGCATTATAGATCCCAGGCCGCGGACCGCGCTACCGCTTGCCCGCATTAATCATGAGCGGCGGGTCGATCCGATGGCGCGGAAGTTGTACCGTGGGCAGGAAGACTCGCGGGAAGGGAGGAACCATGTCGATCCTGAATTTCCTGGGCCTGGGCGAGAACGCCCCGCAGGGCGGCGGCGCCGGGGACACGGAGACCGTCCGGAAGATCGTCGATCAGCTCGACGGCCTCGAGCCGGAGCGGGCGCGCTACGTCGCGGCGTTCGCGTACGTGCTGAGCCGGGTGGCGCACGCGGACCTCAAGATCAGCAAGGAAGAGACCCGCTCCATGGAACGGATCCTCATGGCCATGGGGAACCTGCCGGAGGAGCAGGCGATCCTGGTGGTGCAGATGGCCAAGACCCAGGCGCTGCTCTTCGCGGGCACCGAGAACTTCCTGGTGACCCGGGAGCTGGAAACCCTTGCCACCCGGGAGCAGAAGCTGAAGATCCTGCAGTGCCTGTTCGCCGTCTCCGCCTCGGACGAATCGATCTCCGGCGCCGAGGAGACGGAGATCCGGAAGATCGCCGACGAGCTGAAGATCGCCCGCAAGGACTACCTGGAGGTCAAGCTGACCTACCGGGAGTACCTCTCGGTGCTGAAGCACTCCCCGGAGACATGAGGCTCCGCCCGCTGGACCGGAGGCTGACCATCCTCCGGCTGGAAGGTGATGCGGCCGTTCCGCCCTGGGCGCTGGACGCGCCGCTGGCGTCGATCACCCGCCGCGCCGACGAGCTGTCGATCGTCGCGCCGGAGGACGCCGTCCCGGCGGGGATCGCGGGGGAGCCGGGCTGGCGGGCCCTGGAGGTCCAGGGGCCGCTGGACCTGTCGATGACGGGGGTGCTCGCGGCGATCGCCACGGCACTGGCGGGGGCGGGGCTCCCGATCTTCGCGGTCTCCACCCACGACACGGACCTGATCCTCGTGCGGGAGGGCGATCTGGAGAGCGCGACAGCGGCGCTGCGAAAGGCCGGGCACGAGGTGGACGGCCGGCGGTAGGGAATGCCCGCGGCCCGGCCGTCCCGGGCCGCGGGCTCGGTGGGAACGTCTACTCCAGGTGGCTGCGCAGCATCCAGGCGTTCTTCTCGTGCACCTCCATCCGCCGGACCGCGAGGTCCGCGGACGCCTGGTCGCCGGCGCCGTCCGCCGCGTCGAACAGGGCCCGGGCGGTGGCCACGACCTTCTCCTGGTCCTTGACCAGGTCCTCGATCATGTTCGTCGCGGAGGGAACGTCCGTGGCCTCCTTCACCGTCGCCAGCTCCTGGAACCGGGTGTAGCTGCCGGGGGCGACGTGGCCCACCGCCCGGATGCGCTCGGCGATCTCGTCCACCGCCAGGGCCAGCTCCTGGTACTGGGTCTCGAACAGGGTGTGGAGCGTCGTGAACATCGGGCCGGTGACGTTCCAGTGGTAGTTGTGGGTCTTCAGGTAGAGGGTGTAGCTATCCGCGAGCAGGCGGGAGCCCGCGTCGGCGATCTTCGTGCGCTGCTCGGTGGATACGGTCGATGGCGACATGGTCTTTCTCCTCTGTTCCGGTTCGGCCCCGCGAGGACACCCGGGGCGGGACGCGTTGCCGCGGGGGCACCGCACCCGTGCGTCGGCGGCCTCAATCGCGGTTCGTCGGTGGTCGAAGGGAGTGTAGACCAAAGCGGGAGCGTCCGGCGACCCCGGGCGACCGGGAGGCGTGCGCCCGGCGGCAGACGGCCCGGCGCCGGGTGCCGCGGCGTGTCAGCCGCGCACGAGCAGCGCCGCCGGGAACCGGGCCAGCAGCTCCGCGGCCCGGAGCCGCTCGCCGTCCGCGATACCCCCTCCCAGGAGGTCCCGCCAGGAACCGGCGGCGTCGATCCAGGTGTCCCCCCAGACCTCGCCCACCGGGTGCCGGCCTGCCGTGGGATCACAGATCCCCGACAGAAGCCTCGGGGCGACGACCACGGCGGTCTCGTCGCCGTGGTCCCGGGCGAACGCCACCAGGCGGTCCGCGTGCTCCCCGCCGGTCTCCAGCGGGCGGTAGCCGCCCTCCCGGAACAGCGCCGGGCTCCGCCTCCGGAGGTCCAGGGCCCGCCAGGTCACCCACAGCTTGGCCCGTCCGTCGGGAAGGCTCCGGGTCAGCTCGCCGACTCCCGCGGCGTCCCCGTCGGCGATCGCCTGCAGCTCCGCGAGGATCCGGCGGCGCCGCTCGAAGTCGACGGGACGACGGTTGTCGGGATCGACCAGCGTGGGCTCCACGATCTCCTGGCCCTGGTAGATGTCCGGCACCCCGGGCACGGTGAGCTTCAGCAGCGTCCCCGAGACCGCATGGGCGGCACCGACCCCGGCGACGAAGCGCTGGAGCGGCAGCAACTCGGCGAGAAATGGACCGTCGGGGGTCGCCAGGATCCCGTCGAGGAACCCCCGGACCGCATCCTCGTAGGCGTCGTCCGGCTGCATCCAGCTGCTGTGCACCTTCGCCTCGCGGACCGCCTTCAGGGCCCAGCCCTGGACCCGCTCCCGCAGCTCGCCCAGGGAGTCCGCGTCGACGGGCGCGTCCGGCCAGATCCCGATCAGGGTCTGGTAGATCGCGTACTCGTCATTCCGTGACGGCGCCAGGTGTCGTCCGACCCGCCGCTTGTACGGACGGTTCAACGCCCCGAAACGCCGGACGGTCCGCTCCCAGCGCCCGGGCATCTCGGACAGCACCGCGATGCGCGACCGCACGTCCTCGCTCCGCTTGGTGTCGTGGGTCGAGCTGCACAGCATCGAGTGCGGCCAGCGTTCCGCCCGCTCGCCGTTGGCGCGGTGGAACGCCGCCACGGAGAGGCCGAAGCGCCGCGGATCCCCGCCGACCTCGTTCAGCGCCAGCAGGCGGTTGTAGATGTAGAACGCCGTGTCCTCGAGGCCCTTGGCCTTCACGGGGCTCGTGGTCTGCTGGAACTTCCGGGCGAAGCCTGCGCGGGCCGCGGCATTCACACCGCCGGAGGAACCCGGGGTCAGGACCTCGCGCAGGAAGTCGTAGATGGACGTCTCCGAGGCGCGGTCGCGCAGCCGTGCCCGGTCGATGGCCCGCTCGACGTAGTGGCGGTCCTGGTCCGTCACCGAGGTCTCCGTCACGTAGGTCCGGTAGACGGGGAAGCAGGCGATGACCTCCGCCAGGGCGTGCCGGAGACGGGGACGGGTGAAGTCCCGGGTGCGGCGATCGGCCTCCGAGACCCGGTCGAGCTCGTCGGTGAGCACCGTCAGCTCGCTGGCGAGGGCGGTCTCCAGGATCAGGTGTTTCGCGTCATACAGGATCCGGTCGGGGTCCATGCGATGGCCGGCGAAGCGATGGTAGATCCGATCGTGGGCCCGCTCGCCTGCGGGGTCCACGAAGAGCGCGCCGACCAGATTGCAGAAGTCATAGCCGGTGGTCCCGTGCACGGGCCATTCCGGCGGCAGGCGCTCGTGGGGCGCGAGGATCTTCTCCGCCACGGTCCAGACGGGAGAGCCCCGCAGCTCCTCGACCAGCCGGCGATAGTAGCCGGCGGGATCGTGGAGGCCGTCGGGATGGTCGATCCGCAGTCCGTCGACCCATCCACGACGGACGAGGTCCAGGACGAGCCGGTGGGTCGCCTCGAAGACGGCCGGATCCTCCTGCCGGAGCGCGGCCAGATCGTTGATGTCGAAGAAGCGGCGATAGTTGATCTCGTCGGCCGCGGTGCGCCAGAACGCCAGACGGTAGGCCTGGAGCCCGAGCAGACCGTCCAGGAGGTCGAAGCTGTCGGGCTCCCCGGGACGGCCGGAGAAACGGGTGACGTTGGTATCGAGGAATGACGCGATCTCCTCGCACTCTCCGACGAGCCGCGCGAGCTGCCGCCGCTGGACCTCCGCGTCCCGGAGGCGGGCCTCGATCCGGTCCGGCTCCGTCTCGTCCCGCGCCGGGAGGTTCCGGAATGCGTCGATCAGGCTGCCGAGCTCCAGCATGCGGGGGTCGTGGGTGCCCAGCCGCGCCTGCAGGCGGTCGAGATCGTGGGACAGGACCAGGGGATAGCTGCCGGGGTCCACCGGAAAGCGGTGTCCGGCGTAATGGACCTCGAACGCGCCCCGATCCGCCTCGAACCGCAGCCGGAGCAGGCCTCGCTCCAGCACCCGGCCGTAGTGGTCCTCCAGGAGCGGCAGCAGGACCCGTCCGCGGAGCGCCTGCTTGTGCGGGCGCCAGTCGACATCGAAGAACGAGGCGTAAGGCGACGTCCGGCCGTGCTCCAGCAGGCTCATCCACCAGGCGTTGTCGCTGCCGACACCCATGTGGTTCGGGACGATGTCCAGCACCAGCCCCATCCCGTGCCGCCGCAGCGTCTCGACGAGCCGCTTCAGCGCGACCGCTCCGCCGATCTCCCGGCTCACGTGGCCGTGGTCGATGATGTCGTAGCCGTGACGGCTGCCCGGACGGGCCTGCAGCACCGGCGACGCGTAGACGTGGCTCACCCCGAGCCGGGCCAGGTACGGCACCAAATCCGCGGCCGCCTGCAGCGGGAAGTCCCGGTGGAGCTGGAGGCGGTAGGTCGCGCGGGGGATGGGGGCCTCGCCCGCCGCCGCCGCACCCTCCCGCGCCTGCGGCGCCGAGCCCGGGCCGCGCTCCTCCCGCAGGGCGTCCGCGAGGTCGAGGAGGCGGCGGTCCCCGGCCAGGGTCTCGAGATCCTCGGAGAGCCGGCGCCGCCAGTTCGGGTACTCGTCGACGGTCCCCGGGAGGTTGACCTGCTCGACCTGGCCGAGCGTGTCCTCGAGCTGGAACGTCATCACCATCGAGGGTGTCCTTGCGAGGTAGCGGTGCAGGGCGATCCGCACCTCCGGCGTCAGGTCCTCCTGCATCCCCGCGAGGGACACGCCCTCCTCGTCGAGAAGGCCCTCCCGCCGCAGGGCGGACAGCAGGCGGCCGCGGTCGCGGCCGCGCTCGGCAAGCTGCTCCTCGTGGCGCTGCTCGTCGGGGAAGAGCCCGAGCTCGGCGCGCAGCGCAATGTCGTGCGCCCTCCACCATCCCGCCAGGGTCGGGAGATCGTGGGTCGTGGGGGCCACGAGGCTCCGGCGGGGGAAGGCCGCGGGCGCCAGGAACTCGCCCTCCCCGCCGCGCGCGAAGTAGAGCAGGCGGTAGGAGAGCACGCCGAGGGGTGCAAGGGCGCTCCGGACCTCCTCGGGCACGGTGCCCAGGTCCTCGCCCACCACGAGGCAACGGTTGCGCACGCTCTCCAGCGCCAGGATCCCGAGCAGGTCCCGGAACGGGTACAGGACGTAGGCCCCCTCGGTGGCGGGCATTCCCGGCGGGATCCAGAAGCTGCGCATGAGCCCCATCACGTGGTCGATCCGCAGCGCGCCGGCGTGCCGCATGTTGGCGCGCAGGACCTCCACGAAGGGCTCGTAGCCGGCCCGGCGGAGCTCCTCCGGGATCCAGGGTGGAAGCCCCCAGTCCTGTCCCTTCAGGTTGAAGTCGTCCGGCGGGGCCCCGATCCCGGCGTCGGCGGCGAACACGTCCTGCCACGACCACGCCTCGAAGCCGGCGCGGTCGACGCTGACGGCGAGGTCCAGGTAGAGCCCCACGCCGAGCCCCTGGTCCAGGCAGGTCCTGCCGACGGCGGCGAGCTGGCGGTCGCACTCCCACTGCAGCCACTGGAAGAACGCCACCCGCTCCGGGTGTTCCTCCGCGAACCGGGCGACCGCCGGCGAATCGGGACGCCGGTACTCCTCGGGCCACGCGGGCCAGCCCCAGGCGCCGGCGGCCCGGAAGCGCTCCTCCAGCGCCTCGAAGGCACCGTAGGACGCGAAGCGAGGCCCCCGATCCCGGACAAAGTCGCGGAACTCCCGGCCGCGGGGCGTGTCCCCGTCGAGGTGGACGCGGCGGAAATGCCGCCAGAGGATCTCCAGCATCTCCCGCTTCGCCCCGGCCACGCCGGCCCAGTCGATGAGATCCCGTCCCCGCAGGTCCGCCAGCCGGGCCTGGAACGCCGGCTCCGCCAGAAGATCCCGGGCCTCCCGGCACTCCGCGAACTCCGGGACCGCCTCCGCGTCCAGGTAGAGCACGTGCAGCATGGCCCGGCTCGAGGGGCTGTAGGGGCTCGCGTGGCGGGGGTTCGCGGGGAACAGCGCGTGGAGCGGGTTGAGGCCGAGGACGCCGGCCCCCAGCGTCCCGCAGGTCCGCGCCAGCCGGTCCAGTCCGCCGAAGTCCCCCACCCCCCAGTCGGCGGCGCCGCGCAGGGACGCGAGCTGCACGGTGGGGCCCCAGACGCGGCCCTCCCCCTGAAGGGCCTCCGGCACCCAGCAGCGAGCCGGGGCCACGATGAGCCGCATCCGGCCGGCGACGATCCCCTCCTCGGTCCGCAGGGTCAACCGGTGGTAGCCGAGCCCGGGTTCGGCGGCGATCCCCAGGCGGCGGCGCACGTGGACCACGCCGTCCACCTCGCGCCGGTCGGTCTCCGGCAGCTCCCGCGGCCGGAACGGACGCTCGAAGGCCCTGCCGTCCTCGGCCTCGATCCGGGCGACGAAGGGCTCCCCGGCACGGGCCTCCGGGAGCGTGAGGGGAACCTCGAGGTTCCCCGCCGGCTCCTCGACCACCACCACCGGCGGCAGGACCTCCCGCCACGGCAGGTCCGCACGCCTCCGGTACTCGTGGAGCAGCTCCTCGGGGCTGGACGCCCGCACCCCCATCGACGCCAGCAGGGAGCGCTTCGTCCCCGGGCCGACGGTCCGCAGCTCCCCCCAGATGTCGTGGTACGCGGGGACGATCCCGCAGAGCTCCGCGAGTCCGTCCAGCAGCTCGCCCTCGGTCATCCCCGGCCCTCGTCGAGGAACCAGAGCACGCTCCAGGGCGGCAGCGGCGCGCCGTCCCGCGGCAGCGGGACGCTGTCCCGCGGCAGCGGGACGCGGTCCGCCGGGGCGGCGCCGGGCCACAGGCGGCGACCCGGAGGCGCCGCCAGCGGCGGCCCGCTCCCGGGCCCCAGATGGGCGACCAGGGTGAGGCGCGCCCCGTCGCCAAGAGTCCAGGCCACGCGGAGGGACCGCTCGTCGAGCCGCTCCCCGCGGCCGGCGGTCGCCCCCGCGAGCCGCGGAACGATCTCCCGGCGGCGAAGGTCGAGAAGGGCGCGGTGGCGCTCGCGCCACCTGCGGGCCACGGCAGACTCGCGCTCCGCCTCGTCGAGGACCGCGCCCTCGAAGGTGGACGACGCACCCGGGTCGGGGATGCGCTCCCGCGTCGCCGGGTCGGCGAACTCCGGGAAGCGCGCGAACTCCCGGCGGCGCCCCTCGGTCACGGACCGGGCGAGATCGGGGCCGAAGTCGCAGAAGAACGGGAAGGGCCGCCGGGACCCGTACTCCTCCCCCATGAACAGCAGCGGCGGAGACGGCGCCAGGAGCAGGATGGCGACGGCCGCCGCCAGCGGCTCCTCGCCGACGAGGGCGGTCAGACGCTCGCCGAAGGCGCGGTTGCCGATCTGATCGTGGTTCTGCAGGAAGTTCACGAACGCCGTCGGTGGCAGATCCGAGCTCGGCTCGCCGCGGGCCGCGCCGCGGTACGGGGAGTGATCCCCCTGCCAGGCGAACCCCTCGGCCAGCGACCGGGCGAGATGGCGGGGGGGATCCGCGGCGAAGTCCGCATAGTAGCCGCCGTCCTCGCCGGTCAGCAGGCAGTGGAGCGCGTGATGCACGTCGTCGTTCCACTGCGCGTCGTACGCTGCGGACGGCTTCGCGCCGCTGGCCCGCATCCGGTGCGCCTCGTTGGCGTCGTTCTCGAGGACGAGGTGGACCTGGCGCTCCGCCCCGGGTCCCGCGTGGACCCGTCGCGCCAGCTCCTCGAGGAAGCCCGGCGAGGAATCGTCGTGGATCGCGTGCACGGCGTCGAGGCGCAGGCCGTCGAGATGGTACTCCTCGAGCCAGTAGAGGGCGTTGTGGATGAAGAACTCCCGCACGAAACGGCTTCCCGGAGCGTCGAAGTTCACGGCGTCACCCCACGGCGTCCTCCGGCGGGGATCGAAGAACGAGCGGGCGTAGAGGTGCAGGTAGTTCCCCTCGGGACCGAAGTGGTTGTAGACCACGTCGAGGAACACCGCAAGCCCCCGCTGGTGGGCGGCGCACACCAGCCGCTTGAGGTCCTCGGGACGCCCGTAGGGCGCCGCCGGGGCGAAGGGCAGCACGCCGTCGTAGCCCCAGTTGCGACGCCCGGGAAAGGCCGCGATCGGCATCAGCTCCACGGCAGTGACCCCGAGGGCGGCCAGACGGTCGAGCTGGCGCCGGATGCCGTCGTAGTCCCCCTGCCGGCTGAAGCCGCCGACGTGCAGCTCGTAGAGGACGGTCTCCTCCCAGGGGCGGCCCGTCCACCCGCCGTCGGTCCAGGAGAACGTGCGGGGGTCCACGACCTCTCCGGGGCCGTGGACGTCCCGGGGCTGGAACCGGGACGCCGGATCGGGAACCGGCGTCTTCCCATCCACCAGATAGCGGTAGAGGGCGCCCGGCGCCGCGGCCTCCTCGCGCTCCCAGAAGCCGTCGAGGTCCCGGCGGAGCTCCAGCGTCCGGACGTCGTGGCCCGCGGGATCGCCGAGGAGGAGCTCGATGCGGGTCGTGTCGGGAGCCCAGATCCGGAAGCGGACGCCCCCCTCGCGGACCTCCGCGCCGAAGGGCATCCCGTGCTCCCGGCGTACGCCGGCGTCAGGCATCCCTGGCGGGCCGGAAGACCACCGCGGCCAGGGGGGGCAGGGTGATGTTGATGGAGTGGTAATGGCCGTGGGCGGCCACGGGCGTCGACTCCACGGCCCCGAGGTTCCCCTGCCCGCTGCCCCCGTAGAGCTCGGCGTCGCTGTTCAGGGCCTCCTGCCAGGTCCCCCCGGACGGAACCCCGACCCGGTAGTTTTCACGGGGCATCGGGGTGAAGTTGAAGACGCAGACGAGAGGACGCTGCCCCCCGGCATCCCAGCGCAGGAAGCTGAGTGTGCTCTGCGCCGTGTCGTTGCAGTCGATCCACTGGAACCCCTCGGGCTGGAAGTCGCTCTCGTGGAGCGCAGGCTCTCCGCGCAGGAAGGTGTTCAGGTCGCGGACCCAGCGCTGCAGCCCGCGATGCCGGTCCCCATCCAGGAGATGCCAGTCGACGCTCCTGTCGTGGTCCCACTCGCGCCACTGGCCGATCTCGCCGCCCATGAACAGCATCTTCTTCCCGGGATGGGTCCACATCCATCCATAGAGCGCCCGCAGGTTCGCGAACCGCTGCCAGTCATCCCCCGGCATCTTGCCCATGAGGGAGCCCTTCCCGTGCACCACCTCGTCGTGGGAGAGCGGCAGCACGAAGTTCTCGTGGAACGCGTAGATCATGCCGAAGGTCATCTCGTGATGGTGGAACTTGCGGTGGATCGGGTCCTTGGAGATGTACTCCAGGGTGTCGTGCATCCAGCCCATGTTCCACTTCAGGCCGAAACCGAGCCCGCCGAGGTAGATCGGCCGCGAGACCATGGGCCACGCGGTGGACTCCTCCGCGAGGGTCATGGCGTCCGGGTGCCGTTCGTAGACGATGGTGTTGAAGCTCTTGAGGAAGTCGATCGCCTCCAGGTTCTCCCGGCCACCGTGCTTGTTGGGGACCCACTCGCCGTCCTTGCGGGAGTAGTCGAGATAGAGCATCGAGGCGACGGCGTCCACCCTCAGGCCGTCGATGTGGAACTCCTCCAGCCAGTACAGAGCGTTCGCGATCAGGAAGTTCCGCACCTCGTTGCGGCCGTAGTTGAAGATGAAGGTCCCCCAGTCCGGGTGCAGTCCCTGGCGGGGATCGGAGTGTTCGTAGAGGTGCGTGCCGTCGAAGTACCCCAGGCCGTGCTCATCCCGGGGAAAGTGCGCCGGCACCCAGTCCAGGATCACGCCGATGCCGTTCCGGTGCAGCGTGTCGACCATCGCCATGAAGTCCTGCGGCGTGCCGAAACGGCTGGTGGGGGCGTAGTAGCCCACGGTCTGATAGCCCCAGGATCCGTCGAAGGGATGCTCGCTCACCGGCAGCAGCTCCACGTGGGTGAATCCCATCTCGTGGCAGTACTCCGAGAGCTTCGGGCCGAGCTCGCGGTAGGTCATCCACCGGTCCTCTTCCTCCGGCACCCGCATCCACGAGCCCAGGTGGACCTCGTAGATCGACATCGGCGCCTCCAGGGAGTTCCGGCTCCGGCGGTCCCGCATCCACTCGGCGTCCCCCCACTCGTGGCCGTCCAGCTCCCACACCCTGGAGGCGGTGGCGGGGCGGATCTCGCACGCCACGGCGTACGGATCCGTCTTCTCCACCCGGTATCCCCGCTCCCGGGAGCGGATGGCGTACTTGTAGAGCGCTCCCTGCTCCACCCCGGGCACGAAGGCCTCCCATACGCCCGTGCTTCCCCGGGGTTCCATCGGGTGGCGGCCTTCATCCCAGTCGTTGAAATCGCCGATCACCGAGACCTTCGCGGCGTTGGGCGCCCAGACGGCGAACCGGGTGCCGCGGGTCCCGCCCCGCTCGACCGGATGGGCACCGAGCTTTTCCCAGATGCGCCAGTGATTGCCCTCCCCGAACAGGTGGAGATCGTAGTCGGTCAGCTCCGGCGTCGCCGGCGGGGGCTCCGCCATCACCGGCTGCGGGGCGGTTCGCGGTGCCCGGCGCTTCGCCCGGGCGGGTCGGTCGGCCTCGCCCGCCTTGCGGGCGGCCTTCGCCTTCGTGGTCTTCTTCACCTTCTTGTCGCTCTTCCTCACGGCCTTCTTCTTCGGCTTGTCGTCGGTCATCCCCTATCCTCGTCGGCCTCGGGATTTTCGCCCCCCTGACTCCCCCCCTTGCCGCCTCCGCCGGGAACGGCGATGGATCGGATGCCGAGCAGCGGGATGGGGAGCCAGTCCGGCCGGTTGTTGAGTTCGTAGTCGAGCTCGTAGAACGCCTTGTCGATCAGGAAGGCGCCGAGCAGCATCTGGAGGTCCGCGTCCGCGCGCGGCAGGAACGGCGCGTCGCCGGCGGTCTCGAGATAGGCGCCCAGGAAGGCCGCGGAGGTCCATGTCTCCCACGCATGCAACCACGACGCCCGGTCCGGGTCCGGACGTTCCGCGTCGGACTCGAGGTGCACGGAGTGCGCGGCGTACCCGAAGGACCGTATCATCCCGGCGACGTCCTTCAGCGGCGAGTACTTGCTCCGCCTGTCCGCCAGCGACCGGAGGGGCTCCCCCTCGAAGTCCAGGAGGATGAAGTCGCCGTCCTCCACCAGCAGGACCTGGCCGAGATGGAGATCGCCGTGGATGCGAATCCGCCGCACGCCCGGCTCCATCTTCTCGAGGGCGCGGAAGCTCCGGATCAGCGCCGGGCCCGCGGACAGCACCTCGTTCGCCAGGCCGGCCGCCGGTTCCGGTAGGAGCTTCATGCGGGCGTTCAGCAGGCCCAGGACGGCCTGGGCGTGCCGCGCGAGCTCGTCGGCGAGGGTCCGCAGGTATCCCGCGGTCATCGGGACCGGCGCGAAGTCCGGGTTGCGGGGATCGCCGGCGAGGGCGAGGTGGAACTCCGCGGTGCGGCGTCCCAGGGTCCGGGCCGCCGCCAGCGAGGCCGCCGCCGCCCCTGCGATCCCCTCCGGCGGCTCGCGCCGCGCCAGGTCGACGAGGCGTGTCCGGCCGGGAGGGACCAGGTCCGCGTCCGGCCGTCGGTCGCGACATGCCTCGACGTAGTCGCCGAGAAGCCCGCGCAGGTGGGTCCAGCCGTCGCCGTGGTTGGGCACGAAGGCCTGGAGCACGGCCAGGGAGCGGTCCGGAGCGTCGCGCCGGCGGTACTCGATGCCGCCGGCGACCGGGGCGAGGTTCCGGAAGGCCGTGCGCTCGGTGAGGAAGCGGCCGATCTCCAGGTCCGGGTTGAGCCCGTCCTCGATCCGGCGGAACAGTTTCAGGAAGAACGCGTCGTCGACCACCACCGCGGTGTTGCTCTGCTCCACCGACAGGCGGCGGATGGTCGAGATGTCCCGCTCGAGCGGCCCGATGCCGCGCGTGGAAAACGCCTGGAGACGGTGCCCCTGGGCCGTGACGTAGCTCCGGCCGTCCGCCATCGCGTCGTGCAGCAGGACGCAGGCGTTCCGATCCGCCAGGGCGTCGAACAGGACACCCTCCCCCTCGGCGGTCCGGACCCGGGCCAGAACGCCCGAGGGAGCCTCCTCGAGGGTCCGGCGGGCCGCCTCGCCCCGGGCCAGCTTCAGGGGAAGGAGATAGCACTCGTGGCCGTCGTCCGCGTAGCGCACGCCCACCATGGCCAGGTAGAACCCGCCGCCGAGCTTCGCCCAGTCGTCGAGCTGCAGCCCCACCGCCTCCCGTGCCTTCCCCTGGAACCAGCGCTGCCGCCCCAGGAAGGGACGGACCACGTCCTCCAGCAGGGTGACACGGTACTCCGGCGCGAACAGGAGATCGTACCCCTCCTCCAGCGTGAGCGACGGGAGCGCGTCCACCTCCGCGCCGGCGCCGTGGACGCGGATCGGCTGCGCCTCCGGCTCCAGGTGGAACCAGAAGTAGGCGTGCGGCCCCAGCGTGAGGAAGTAGGGAAGCTCCCCGATGGGAGGGAACTCCGTGTGGCCGAACATCTCCACCGGCGTCCAGCCCTCGAACTCCCGGAGATCCATCTCCGCGGGCTGCACGTAGCGCGAGAGGTTCGCGACGCAGAGGATCGTCTCGTTGTGCCAGCGGCGCAGGTACGCCAGGATGCGCCGGTTCCGTGGCCGCAGGAACTCGATGGTGCCGCGGCCGAACGCCTTGTGCTGCCGCCGGAGCGTGATCATCCGTCTCATGAACTGGAGCATGGACGACGGGTCACGCTGCTGGGCCTCGACGTTCACCGACTCGTAGCCGTAGACCGGGTCCATCACCGGCGGCAGGTAGAGCCGTGCCGGATCGCAGCGGGAGAAGCCGGCGTTTCGATCCGCGGTCCACTGCATGGGGGTGCGGACGCCGTCGCGGTCCCCGAGGAAGATGTTGTCCCCCATGCCGAGCTCGTCGCCGTAATAGACGATCGGAGTGCCGGGGAAGGAGAAGAGCAGGCTGTTGAGCAGCTCGATACGGCGGAAGCTGTTCTCGAGCAGCGGCGCGAGCCGGCGGCGGATTCCCACGTTGATCCGCATGCGGGAATCGTTCGCGTACTCCTTGTACATGTAGTCCCGCTCCTCGTCGGTGACCATCTCGAGGGTGAGCTCGTCGTGGTTGCGCAGGAACAGCGCCCACTGGCAGATGTCGGGGATCTCCGGCGTGTTCTGCAGGATGTCGACGATGGGATGGCGATCCTCCTTGCGCAGGGCCATGAAGATCCGCGGCATCACCGGGAAGTGGAAGGCCATGTGGCACTCGTCGCCGTCACCGAAGTACGGGCGCACGTCGTCCGGCCACTGGTTCGCCTCCGCCAGGAGCATCCGATCGCCGTAGTGGCGGTCCACCTCCGCCCGGAGCTCCTTGATCACCTCGTGGGTCTCCGGGAGGTTCTCGTTGTTCGTGTCCTCCCGCTCGACGAGGTACGGCACCGCGTCGAGCCGGAGCCCATCGACCCCCATGTCCAGCCAGTAGCGCAGGGTCCGCTTGATGGCCCGGCGGACCTGCGGATTGTCGAAGTTGAGGTCGGGCTGGTGGGAGAAGAAGCGGTGCCAGTAGTACGCCCCCGCCACGGGGTCCCAGGCCCAGTTCGACGTCTCCGTGTCGGTGAAGATGATCCGCGTCTCCGAAAACCTCGTGTCGACGTCGCTCCAGACGTAGTAGTTTCGGCGGGAGGAACCGGGACGCGCGCGGCGGGCGGCCTGGAACCACCGGTGCTGGTCGGAGGTGTGGTTGACGACCAGCTCGGTGATCACCCGCATGTCGCGGCGATGTGCCTCCCGGACGAAGGCCCGGAAGTCCCGGAGGGTGCCGTAGTCCGGGTGCACGCCGCGGTAGTCGGCGATGTCGTAGCCGTCGTCCCGCAGGGGCGAGGGGTAGAACGGCAACAGCCAGATGGCGGTGACGCCCAGTTCCTCCAGATAGTCGAGCTTCTGGACCAGCCCGCGGAAGTCCCCCCGGCCGTCGTCGTTGCTGTCGAAGAACGCCTTGACGTGCAGCTCGTAGATGATGGCGTCCTTGTACCACAGCGAATGGGATCGCGCGTCGGTCATGCCTGTCGCCTTCCCTCCTGCGTCATCGGTGGTTCACATGAAGTAATCGAAGTCCCGCTCCGTGCGGACCCGCCGCCTCAGGCGGAAGATCTGCGCCGGCGAGGAGGCCGGATCGAGCCGCACGTAGTTCCGGGAGCCGTGCCAGAGATAGCGGCCCTCACCCAGGAGGTCGTGCACCTGGTAGCTCTGCCGCGGGTCGATGTCCAGCTCGTCGACGGGGACCTCGATCCATCCATCGTGGACGTGATGCGGGTCCAGATTCACGACCACGAGGATGATGTTCGACAGGTCCTCGGTGGTCTTGCTGTAGAAGAGGAGCTGCTCGTTGTCCGAGGGATGGAACCGCAGCCGGTGATCGTACGCCAGGGCCGCGTTCTCGTGACGGATCCGGTTGATCCGGGCGATCACGTCGCGCAGACTCCCCTTCCGGTTCCAGTCGCGCCGCCGGATCTCGTACTTCTCCGAATCCTGGTACTCCTCCCGTCCGGGCAGCGCGTCGCTCTCGCACAGTTCGTAGCCGCTGTAGATGCCGTAGCTGGCGCCCAGGGTGGCGGCCAGGACCAGACGGGAGAGGAACGCCGGGCGCCCGCCGAACTGGAGGTACTCCGGGAGGATGTCCGGCGTGCTGGGCCAGAGGTTGGCCCGGAAGTAGTCGCGGACCTCGGTGCGCGTCAGCTCGGTGAAGTAGGAGATCAGGTCGGGCTTCGTGTTGCGCCAGGTGAAGTACGTGTAGGACTGGTCGAATCCGACCTGGGCCAGGGTGTACATGACCTTCGGCCGCGTGAATGCCTCGGACAGGAAGATCACGTCCGGATGCTCCGCCTTCACCTCGGTGATCAGCCAGCCCCAGAAGCGCAGCGGCTTGGTGTGCGGGTTGTCCACCCGGAAGATCCGCACCCCCCGGTCGATCCAGAAGGTCACGACGTCCCGGAGCGCGCTCCACAGCGAACGCCAGTCGTCGGTGTCGAAGTTCAGGGGGTAGATGTCCTGGTATTTCTTCGGAGGGTTCTCGGCGTACTTGACCGTCCCGTCGGGGCGGTGCTTGAACCACTCGGGGTGCTCCCGCACCCAGGGGTGCTCCGGGGAGCACTGGAAGGCCAGGTCGAGGGCGACCTCCAGGTCCCGCTCCCGGGCGGCCGCCAGGAAGCGGTCGAAGTCCTCCAGCGTCCCGAGATCGGGATGCACCGCCGTGTGCCCCCCCGCCTCGCCGCCGATGGCCCAGGGGCTTCCCGGATCCTCGGGGCTCGCCTCGAGGCTGTTGTTGGGACCCTTGCGATGGGCGCGGCCGATGGGATGGATCGGAGGCAGGTACACCACGTCGAAGCCCATCGCCGCGATCTCCGGCAGCCGCCCCTCGGCGTCCCGGAACGTGCCGGACCGCCTCCCCTCGGGCGCGATGGAGCGCGGGAATAGCTCGTACCAGGCGCTGAACCGCGCGCGCTCCCGGGCCACCTCGACCACCTGCTCCCGGTCGGAGACCGTGGCGCGCTCGCGGGGATCCCAGCGGGCCATCAGCGCCCGAAGCTCCTCGCCCAGGGCCCGCTCGACGCGATCGGCCTGGGGGGCGTCCCCGCGGAGCGCGGCCGCGGCGTCCTCGAGCCGTTCGCCGTCGGGGCCGGCGGCGCGCCCGGCGGACTTCTCGACCAGCGCGGCGCCCTCGAGCAGGTCGCTCTGGACATCCTGTCCGTCCGCCGCCTTCTTGGCCAGACCGTCACGCCAGGTCTCGAAGTGGTCGATCCAGGCCATCACCCGGAAGCGGTATGGCTCCTGGGAATCCACGGTGAAGCGGCCCCGCCAGACGTCGTTCCCCTCGGGAGCCATCGCCGACTCCTGCCACTCCTCCCCGGACGCCGCCCGGTAGCGCACCACCGCCGCGAGCTTGTCGTGCCCGTCGCAGAAGACGTCCGCGGTGACCTCCACCGTCTCCCCGACGGTCCGCTTGACCGTGAATCCGCTCGCGCCGATCCGGGGGCGCATGTCGCGGACCCAGACCCGCCGGGCCAGTTCGTCCGGAAGCTGCAAGTCGTGGCTCATCGTCGCTCCTTCCCCCGCCGGGGCCGCTCGGCGGGCAACGCTTTCCCCGCCTCCGCCGGTTCCCCCTTGACCTGCCTGTAGATCTCGTGGACCTGCGCCGCGATCCGGTCCCAGCCGTAGGTCTCGACGACCCGGCGGCGTCCGCGCCGGCCCAGTTCCGCCCTCCGGTCCGGGTCGTCGATCAGCCGGCTCATGGCCGCGGCCAGGTCCTCGGCCAGGCGACCGGGATCCGCCGGCTCCGTCCCCGTTTCGTCCCGCGGCCCGAGATCGACGAGCAGGCCGGTCTCCTCCGGCACGACGGTCTCGCGGATGCCGCCGACGGCGGTCCCCACCACCGGCGTCTCGCACGCCATCGCCTCCAGGTTGATGATCCCGAACGGCTCGTACACCGACGGGCAGCAGAACACCGCCGCCTCCGAGTAGAGCGCGATCGTCTCGTCTCGGGGCAGCATCGTGCGCAGCCATGTCACCCCGGTGCGATGCCGGCGAAGCGCCTCGACCGCCGATTCGACCTCCCCCTCGAGCCCCGGAGCGTCCGGGGAGGCGGCCACCAAAACCACCCCGACCTCCGGGGCGAGCTGTTCCGCCGCCCGCAGGAAGTGGAGGATCCCCTTCTGGCGGCTGATGCGGCCGACGAACAGGACGAAGGGGTGACCGGGATCGATGTCGTGCTTTCGCAGCACCGCGGTCCCGTCGACCTTCCGGTAGACCGACGTGTCCACCCCGTTCGGCACGACGTGCAATCGCTCCGGCGGCACGTCGAAGCGCCGCAGCACCTCCTCCCCCTCGCTGCGGGAGACCGCGATGACCGCGTCGGCCATCTCCAGCGCCGTGCGTTCCACCCAGCAGGAGATGTCGTAGCCGCGACCGAGCTGCTCCCGCTTCCAGGGTCGGAGCGGCTCGAGGGAATGCAGCGTCACCACGAGCGGGACGCCGTAGGCGAGCTTCGCGAGCACGCCTCCTAAGTGGCTGTACCAGGTGTGGCAATGGACCACGTCGGCGGCGACGGGCAGGGCCGCGAACCGCAGACCGGTCTGCAGCGTGGCCAGGGCGTCTCGCGAGAGCTCCGGATTCGCAGCGAACAGGGCACCGTCGTGCGGATAGCGCAGGATGACCGGGTTGTCGCCGGTCACGGGGTGATCCCCGAAGCACTTGACCTCCACCTGAGCCAGCCGCGCCATCTCCCGGGCCAGGTGCTCCAGGTGCACGCCGGCGCCACCGTAGACGTCGGGCGGGTACTCCCGGGCCATGTAGACGACCCGCATCACCGCTGCCTCCCGGACCGCGGCACGCCCCGGAAGAGCGCGACCGACCGGCCCTGCAACACGTAGTCCTCCCCCCGCTTCCAGAGCCTCCGGCGCTCCCGGCCAACCTCCTCGAAACGGGTGTCGAGCAGCCGCTCCCAGCGCAGGACCGGCGGCCGGCGCGTGAGCCGGTAGGGAACCTCCGCGTCATCGGCGTTGACCAGGAGAAGCATGCTGTTCCCGGCGACGCGGCGGCCGACGGCATCGACCTCATCGATGGCCTCCGCCGTCAGGAGGACGCCGATCGAGCCGCGGTCCGGGTCCGCCCAGTCTCCCTCCTCCATCTCGCTGTCATCCGGGTTGAGCCAGTAGATGTCCTTGACCCCAAGCTCGCGCCGGCCCTCGAAGAAGGCGCGCCGGTGGAAGACGGGCTCCTCGCGCCGGATGGAGACGACCCGCTGGATGAACGCCAGGAAGCGCCGGCCCTCCTCGTCGAGGTCCCAGTCGTACCAGCTGATCTCGTTGTCCTGGCAGTAGGCGTTGTTGTTGCCCCGCTGTGTCCGGCCCAGCTCGTCTCCGCCCGAGATCATCGGCACACCGAGGGAGAGCATGAGCGTCGCCGTCAGGTTCCGCATCTGCCGGCGGCGCAGCGCGTTGACCGCCGCATCGTCGGTCGGCCCCTCGGCGCCACAGTTCCAGCTCTCGTTGTGGGACTCGCCATCCCGGTTCTCCTCGCCGTTGGCCTCGTTGTGCTTCTCGTTGTAGCTGACCAGATCCCGGAGCGTGAAGCCGTCGTGACAGGTGACGAAGTTGATGCTGGCGTGGGGGCGCCGCCCGCTGCCCTCGTAAAGATCGCTGCTCCCCGCGAGCCGCGTCGCCAGCTCCCCGACCGGCCGTCCCCGGTTCCTCCAGAAGCTGCGGACCGTATCCCGGTACTGGCCGTTCCACTCGGTCCAGAGCACGGGGAACTCCCCCACCTGGTAGCCGCCCTCGCCGACGTCCCACGGCTCGGCGATCAGCTTCACCTGGGAGATGACGGGATCCTGGTGGATGATGTCGAAGAAGGACCCGAGCTTGTCCACCTCGTACAGCTCCCGGGCGAGGGCGCTGGCGAGGTCGAAGCGGAACCCGTCCACGTGCATCTCCTGGATCCAGTAGCGCAAACTGTCCATGATCATCCCCAGCACCTGGGGATGCCGCATGTTCAGCGTGTTGCCGGTGCCGGTGAAGTCCATGTAGTAGCGAGGATCCTCCGGCATCGTCCGGTAGTAGGCGAGATTGTCGATGCCGCGCAGGGAGAGGGTCGGACCGAGGTGGTTCCCCTCTGCGGTGTGGTTGTAGACGACGTCCAGGATGACTTCCAGGCCGGCGGTGTGCAGCGCGCGGACCATCATCTTGAAATCACGCGGCAGGTTCTGACCGTTCTGCCGGGAGACGTAGCGGGAGTCCGGGGAGAAGAAGGAGAGGGTGTTGTAGCCCCAGTAGTTGACCAGACCGCGCTCCACCAGGTGCCGATCGTCCACGTGGTGGTGTACCGGCATCAGCTCGACGGCGGTGACGCCGAGCTCCTGGAGGTGCCGGATGACCGGCTCGCTGGCCAGGCCTGCGTAGGTGCCGCGGAGCTCGGGGGGAACCTCCGGATGGCGCCAGGTCATCCCCTTGACGTGGGCCTCGTAGATGATCGTGCGGTTCCAGGGGGTGCGCGGCGGCCGGTCGTCCCCCCAGTCGTAGGCCCCCTCCGCGACCGCCGAGAGTGGGGCGAAGGAGGCGCTGTCCCGGTCATCGAAGGAGAGGTCCTCCTCCGGATCGCCCAGCCGGTAGCCGAACATGGCGTCGCCCCAGCGGGTCGGCCGCAGGACGGCCTTGGCGTAGGGGTCCACCAGAACCTTGTTCCGGTTGAAGCGGAGGCCAGCGCGCGGCTCGTAGGGACCGTCCACGCGGTAGCCGTAGAGCTGGCCGGGCCGGATGTCCGGAAGATAGGCGTGCCAGACGTGGTAGGTCCGCTCCTGGAGCGGGATCCGCGCCGACTCCTCCCGGGACGCGGCCGAGTCGAACAGACAGAGGTCGATGGCCTCCGCGGACTCCGAGAACAGCGCGAAGTTGACGCCCATGCCGTTCCAGGTGGCGCCAAGAGGAAAGGGCTTTCCCGGCCAGACCCTCATGGACCCCAGGCCCCCCCCCGGATCGAGGAGACCCCGGCTGCCGCGCGGGAATCTCCCCGCCCGGGGAGGCCGTGCCGTCGATGGACCATGTCGTCGTGTGGTGTCATGGGTCGCGATCCCGGAAGTGTATCAGAACCGCGACGGCGCACCCTCGGGGAGGTTCCCAGCGGCGTCGAGGCCGCCTCTGGCCTTCAATTCCCGGCGCCGAACCGGATGCTCGTCGACCACACCAGCGGGCTGGTGTCCCCGTCCGGCCGGGTCGTCGCGCGGTCCGCCAGCGTCGCGCTCACGCGCCAGGCGCCGGCGTGGAGGTCCACGCTCCCCGCCGGGAGCGGCCGGCCGTCCCGGTCGAGGAACTCCAGGTCCGCCAGGCGGACGGTACGCGCCGTCGTCGCGCCGGGGGGTATTTGGACGAGGTCCTCCCGCAGGGCGGGATCGTGGGCCCACCCGATCAGCTCGCCGTCCCGGTAGAAGGAGAGCATGAGATCCGCGCCCACGAGCTCGCGGTCCCCCCGGTTCTCGACGTGGAGGGTCAGGGTCTCGGGGATGCCGGTCCCCGGATCGGCGGTCAAGACCAGCCGCCATTGTCCGCGCCAGGCCTCGTCGGGGGGCGTCGCCGTCCCGGGCGCGGCGGCGGGCACCGCCGCGGCGATGCAAAGCGCCGCCAGCGGGAGTCCCCGGAGCCGCCGGGCGCGGCGATCCCTGGAAGATCTTGCAGAAAGGGAACTTGCGTGCATGATCTCCTCCCTCGCCCCCCGGATCGACCCTCCGGGACCGGCCTCCGGCCCGGACGCCCGCAGGGATCCTAGGTCACGGTGCCGCCGACGGCCCGGCTTTTTTGACTCGCCGCGTCGCCATCTGGTTCACTGGCAGGATGCAGGGAGCGAGCTGGACCGCACCGACCCGGGCGGGCCGCCGGCTCCGGGTCGTCCTCGTCGGCACCGTCTTCTTCTCTCTCGGGGCGAGCTCGCTACCCGTCTTTCCCTCGGAGCCGGGTGCGGCGAACGATGGGACCTCGGGCAAGGCCGGTGGCTGGGTGCGGACGCCGACCGGCGAGGGAACTAGGTGCGCCCTCGGGTCGCCTTACAGCTTCTTCCACCGCGAGGGGACCGACCCGGCGAAGCTCCTGATCTACTTCCAGGGGGGCGGTGCCTGCTGGAACTGGGTGAGCTGCTCGGGGATGTTCGATCCCAGCGTCGACGACGACGAGCTTGGGGACTACGCCGGGATCTTCGACGCGGGGAACCCCGAGAATCCGTTCCGGGAGTTCGCGATCGTCTTCATCCCCTACTGCACCGGCGACGTGCACGTCGGCGACACGCTACGGTCCTATGGTGACGATCCCGACGCGGCGCCGGTCGCGCACCGGGGCTACCGGAACGTCACCGCCGTCCTGGACCGGCTTTCCGCGTGGGACCGGCAACCCGACACCGTCGTGGTCGTCGGGGCCAGCGCCGGCGCGTACGGCGCCCTGTTCCACGCGCCGGCCGTCGCGAGGCGTTTTCCGCGGGCCCGGATCGTGATGATCGGGGACTCCGGGGTGCCGCTGCTGCACGATCCCCCGGCGGTGCTGGAGACCTGGAACGGCATATCGTCGCTCCGCAGGATCTGGAAGCACGAGCCGTCGGACAACGCCGCATCCCATCCACTCAGGGAGGCCTACCGGCAGGCGGCGCTGGAGGGATCGCGTCTCCGCACGGCGCAGATCACGAGCAATCACGACGCCATCCAGGGCGCCTTCTACCTGATCTCCGGATCCCATGAATGGCGCACCGCGACCTACGCGCTGCTCGAGGAGGCGAGACGGATCGACCCCACGTTCCGGTCCTTCCTGGTGGAGGGGGCCGACCACGGCCTCCTGCGCACCGACCGGTTCTACGAGTACGCCGCCGACGGCGTGCGCCTGCGGGACTGGATCGCCGGCCTCGTCGGGGGCGAGAAGGTCGACGACGTACGGTGCGCGACGTGCAACCTCGAGGCGTCCGGCGGTGAGGGCCCGGCGGCCGAGCGCGACGCGGGGACGCGGTGAGGAATGCCCCGGCGACACGCCTGGGTACCGTTCAGGTCCGGGGACGTCGCACGAGGCCCAGGATGAGGCTGCCGAGGAACAGGATGATGAAGAGGAAGAACAGGATCTTCGCGATCCCCACGCTTGCCGTGGCGATGCCTCCGAAACCGAAGACCGCGGCGATGATCGCGATGAGAAGGAACAGCACTGCCCAGCGCAACATGATGGACGACACCTCCGTTTCCGGTATACGAGAAGGCCGCGCTTCGACGCTCCGGGCGACGACCCGCGCGCCCTGCGCGTGAAAGACAGCAAGCCGCGTGCCGTCCCGGAAAGGGACCGCTTTTCCGGCGGACCGTGCCGGGTGGACGCCCCGGACCGTCCGGGATCCTGGACGCTCGGATGTCCAGCCGGAGTGGACGAGCGGGCAACCGTTGCCCGCGGAAGCCCTCGAGCGGCGCGGGCCTTCCCGCGTGTTCCGGCCCCGGAACGGGGCTTGCTACACTGTTCCATCTTGCCCGGCTGCCCCGGCCGTTCCCTCCCGGGAGGCCCGGCGATTCGGGTGGAAGGGAGGCCATCATGAACGCGATCAGGATCCTCGGCGTCATCATCGCGCTGCTCGGTGTCCTTGCACTGATCTACGGGGGGTTCACCTACGTGGAGGACACCCACGATGCGGACCTAGGGCCGGTGGAGTTCCAGATCCAGGAGAAGGAGACGGTCAACATCCCGGTCTGGGGAGGCGTTGCCGCGGTGGTGGTCGGGGCGGCGATGCTGCTCTATCCCAGGCGGCGTCCGGCGGCCTGAAGATCT
>JASFRI010000018.1:0-22971 GCA_050115015.1 Acidobacteriota bacterium | reverse complement strand
CGTGGAGGATCTCCGCCACCGCCCGTCGGGAGGTGAGGGCGGGGTCCGGCGTCAGCCCGTAGAACCGCGGGTCCAGGCGTGCCGTGGAGATCAGGGCCGCGCGACCGTGCCTTCGCGCCTGTCCGAACACGTAGGCGAAGATCCGGGTGCCGATGTCCTCCGGTGTCACCCCCACCAGGACGATCTCCGGGCGCTCCGCCAGTGCCTCCACCCGGCCGAGAAGGAGGGCCCCGTCGAGCTGGGGCCGGCCGTCGATCCGGGGGAACGCGGTCTCCGCCAGGGCGGCGCGCAGCCGTGTCGGCACGGAGAGGCGCCGGCTGAGGGACGCCACCAGGGATTCCGCGATCGCCAGGGGGCCCAGCGGCAGCACCTCGACCGCGGCGACCGCCCTCGTCTCAGGCGACGCCGGCACCCGTCGGCCTCTTCAGGTCGTAATCCCGCAGCTTGTTGTAGAGAGTGCTGCGGTCGACCTCGAGGACCCGGGCGGCCTGGCTGATGTTCCAGTCGGTGGAGTCCAGCACCTCGATGATGTGCCGCCGCTCCACCGCCGCCAGGGAGCGGGCTCCCTGCTCCATGGGGGCCCCGGTGATGCGGACCGGGAGGTCCGCCACCCGGATCTCCGGCGGCTGGCCCACCACCATGGCGCGCTCCATCGCGTTCTGGAGCTCCCGGACGTTCCCCGGCCATTGGTAGCGGCACAGGACCTCCAGCGCCTCGTCGCACAGCCGCATCGGCTTGCGGTTCATCGCCTGGGCATAGCGATCCAGGAAGTGCTGGGTCAGCAACGGGATGTCCTCCGGACGCTCACGCAGGGACGGGATCGGGATGGTGAAGACATTCAGGCGCCAGTAGAGATCATCCCGGAACGTCCCCTCCCGGACCATCGCCTCGAGGTCCTGGTTCGTGGCGGCCACCACGCGGAAGTCCACGGCGATGGCTTCCTGGCCGCCCACCCGGGTCACCGTCTTCTCCTCCAGGACGCGGAGCATCTCCACCTGCACCTTGGGCGCCACGGCCCCGATCTCGTCCAGGAAGATCGTGCCGCCGTCGGCGAGCTCGAACTTCCCCTTCCGCCGTCCCTGGGCGCCGGTGAACGAGCCTGGCTCGTGCCCGAACAGCTCGCTCTCCAGCACCCCCTCCGCCAGGGCCCCGCAGTTCACGGTCACCAGGGGCTCGAAGCGGCGCGGGGAGTGGGCGTGGATCGCGCGGGCCACGAGCTCCTTGCCACAGCCGGACTCCCCCCGCACCAGCACCGTGGCGTCGGTGGGAGCCACCGTCTCCACCAGCTCCAGGATGCGCCGGATTCCGGGGGAGTCACCGACGATGCTGGGCGGCTCCGCCATCGTGGCCAGGCTCTCCTTGAGCCGCAGGTTCTCCGAGCGCAGCGAACGGTGCTCGCTGGCCCGCCGGATCAGGTGTGACAGCTCGTCGGGATCGAAGGGCTTCGTGATGTAGTCGTAGGCGCCCGCCTTGAGGGCCTGGACCGCCGACTCCACCGAGGCATAGCCGGTCATGACGATGACGGTCAGGTCCGGGTTCGCGTCGGCCAGCCGGCGTTGCAGCTCCAGCCCGTCCATCCCTGGCATCCGGATGTCGATCACCGCGATGTCGTGCCGGCGCTCCGCGACCCGGCGCAGCGCCTCCTTGGCGTTCCGGGCCACGTCCACGTCGTAGCCGTCCTGCCGGAACCACTCGGCGAGGGAATCGACGACGATCGGCTCGTCGTCCACCACCAGGATCCGGACCGGTGCCTTGCGCTTCTCGCTCGCGGTCATGTCGCCTCCGCTGGCACCGTCGCCGTCTCCGCGTCCTCAATCCCTTCGGGGTGGAGCGGCAGCACGATGCGGAACACCGTGCCGGAACCGGGCTCCGACTTCACGTCGATCCTACCCTTGTGGCGACGGACGATCCCGTACGCCACGGCGAGGCCCAGCCCGACCCGGCTCTCCTCCCCCTTGGTGGAGAAGAAGGGCTCGAAGATGTGCGGCAGGTCCTCCGACGGGATGCCGCGTCCCGTGTCTGCGATCTCCAGCACCGCCGTGTCGTCCTCGACCCGGGCTGCGACCCGGATGCGTCCGCCCTCAGGGGTGGCCTCGATGGCGTTCATCGCCAGGGCCACCAGGAGCTGCTGTATCTGCGACGGATCGCAGGTCACGTCGGGAAGGTCCGGGGCAGTCTCCACCCGGAGCTCCACCCCCTTGAGCTCGGCCTGGTGGTGCAGCAGCATCCGGCAACGCTCGAGGAGGGGCCCGATCTGCTGCTCCGAGAAGCGTGCCCCGGGGGTGCGGCTGAACAGGAGCAGGTCCCGCACGATGGCCCCGCAGCGGGCGGACTCCTCCTCGATCATCTGGAGGATGCGCCGGGTGTCCTCGGGGAAGTCCTCCCGGCGGTGCAGCAGCCGCGCGTAGGTCGCGATCCCCGTGAGCGGGTTGTTGATCTCGTGGGCCACGACGGCGGCCAGCTTCCCGAGGGAGGCCATCTTCTCCACCAGCACCATCTGCCGGTGCGCGACCTCCAGCTCCCGGGCCTTCTCGTCCACCCGGCGCTGCAGGGAGTTGGCCCAGTCCTCGAGCTCCCCGCGCGCCCGCTCCAGGTCCTCGGCCATCCGGTCCCAGGAGCGGCTGAGCTCTCCGAGCTCGTGCCGCGCGGAGGACCGGATCCGGCCTCGCAGATCGCCGGAGCCGATCCGCTGGGCGGCGGCTCCGAGCTGCCGCACCGGGCGGAGCACCATGACCCAGGTCAGCAGCCAGGCGAGCACGAGGACGGCGACCACCGTCCCCAGGGCGCCGACGAGGAACTGGGTCTCCGAACGGTTCATCGCCGCGTCCACCCCCGCCAGGGAGAGCTGTACGTCCAGGACGCCGAGGATGCGCTGCGAGGCGGGATGGGCGTGGCAGGCGGCATCGGAGCAGGCGGGCTCGTTCTGGATGGGCGCGATCACCCCGAGCAGGCGTTCGCCGTCCTGCGCCCGGAAGATCCGCATGCGCTCCGCCTCCTCGATGCTGGCCAGGGGGCGCCCCGAGGCGTGGCAGGCGGCGCACTGCTCCGCGTTCGTGGAGACCAGGGTCCCCACCTCGGCGGGGTTCGTGGAGGTCCGGATGCGCCCTTCGGGGTCGAACACGCGGACCCGCTGCACGTGACCTTCCTGTCCGATGGAGTCGAGGATCCGCCGCAGCTCTCCCGGGTCGTTGTGGAGCATCGCCTCCCGGGTCGCGCTGCGGATGAGATCGGCGGACCGGACGCCGGACATCCGCACCATCTCGGTCATCTGCCCCCTCTGGGCCTGCAGGTTCCAGGCGGCAGCGCCGATCAAGATGAACGCCGCCCCGAGGCACAGGGCGGCGGCGAAGCGGAAACCGAGGCGGTCCCAGACGCGGAACCGCCCCGGCACTCGAAGCCTGCGGCGCATCTATCCACTCCCCGGGAAGGGTAGCGGACGCGGCGTCTCCTCGGCCTTCGGCGGGAAGACGTTCAGGTGCCGCACCGCCCAGGCGAAGGCCGCGAACCCGATGGCCACGAACATGACCGAGATCAGCAGCTCCGACCAGGCCGGGATGTACCGCACCCCGGCGGCCCTCTCCAGTCCCGTGACCGCCACGTTCAGCCGGTTCACGATGAACCCCATCACGGTCAGCAGGCCGGCGATGTAGAGGCCCCGGCTGTCCGCGCGGACTCGCGGCAGGGCCAGCATCACGAAGGGGGCGATGACGCCGGCGAAGAACTCGAGCTGGAACATCAGCGCCTCGTGGGTCGGCTCGAAGGCCAGGTGCAGGGAGCCGCGGTACCACAGATCCGTCAGCCGCAGCACGCCGAACACCCCCAGGGCCGCCACCAGGATATGGCCCACGTCCCGGAGGACGGGCAGCTCGAGCTCCCGCCCGAAGGCCCGGGACGAGATGTTGGATTCGACGATCACCATGGCGAGCCCCGCGCAGATCGAGGACGCCACGAAGATCAGCGGCAGCGCCGTGGTGTACCAGAGCGGGTAGAGCTTGCCGGGGATGATCAGGTAGAGCGCCCCGAGGCTCGACTGGTGGAGCGTCGACAGGATCACGCCGGCAACCACGAGCGGGATGGTGAGGTTGCGCTGGATCCGCAGGGCCCGGGTCCAGCCGAAGCGTTCGAAGGCCATGCCGCTGGCTTCCAGCGCGAGTACCGTGGTGTAGAGCATCACGCACCACGCGATCTCGAACATCACGGAACTCGGGTTCCACAGCACCATGGGCCGCCACAGGTTCCACGGGCGTCCGAGGTCGACCAGCAGCGCCGCGACCACCAGCAGGTAGCCGAGGAACGCCGTCAGGACGGTGGGCCGGACGATCGAGTGGAACCGCTTGACGTGGAAGATGTAGACGATGGCGGTGATGGTGAAGCCTCCCGCCGCGAGACCGACACCGCAGAGGATGTCGAAGCCGATCCAGAGACCCCAGGGAAACTGGTCGCTCAGGTTCGTCACCGAGCCCAGGCCCCGGGTGAAACGCACCACCATCAGCGGTATGCCGATCGCCAGGAGCAGGTAGAAGATCCCGCGCCAGAAGGTCGGCCGGAACGAGTCGCTATGATTCATGGCTCTCCCCTCCTGCCAGCTTCAGCGCCTGCCGGTTCTCCTCACGTTCGAGGGCCTCCGCCGCCTCCGCCCGGGCGACCTCCTCGCGGCGCTGGGTGATCCACCAGATGGCCAGGAGCATCGCGCCGCCCATGGCAACGATGGCGGGAACGCGCTCCAGCGCCTCCTTCGTGAACTGGGGCGGCGGCACGTCGCCGAGGTTCTCCGGGAAGCCCAGGGAGGCGAAGGAGACCGGCGAGATGAACAGCACCGAGGTGCCTCCCACCTCCTCCTCGCCGTAGACGCGCTGGACATATGCGTCGGGGCTCTCGGCGAGACGCCGGTGCGCCTCGGCCAGCAGCTCGTCCCGCGGCCCGGCGATGGTCGCCCCCACCGGGCAGGCCTCGGCGCAGGCGTTCTGCTCGCCCCGGGCCAGCCGGTCGGCGCAGAGGTCGCACTTCTTCACCGAGGGAACCGCCTTGTCCCATTCGTAGCGCGGGACCTTGAAGGGACAGGCCTGGATGCAGTATCGGCAGCCCATACAGAGGCTGGGGTCGTAGGTGACCGGCCCCGCGGGGGTCTTTCGCAGCGCGCTGACCGGGCAGGCGCTGGCGCAGGACGGGGTGGCGCAGTGCATGCACATGCGGCGGATGAAGAAATCGTCCCGTTCCTCGATGGCGGTGTACGCCTCCACGGACAGTCCCTTGACCTCGAAAGGGTCCTTCTCGATCCCGCGCCGCTCCATGCAGGCCCGGACGCACTCGCGGCACCCGATGCAGCGGCTGAGATCGACGAGGAGTCCGAAGCTCTTCTGGCTCATCTCGCATCTCCTTCTTCCGGCGTCCGGGGCGGGGCGTCGCGGCCCCGCCCGCGGAGGCCTAGCTGCGGAGGAACTCCTCCGCCAGCCGACGCCACTCCTCATCGGTCAGGTGGCGGGCGAAGTCCGGGGCGGGCTGGCCGCCGTCCTGGAGCACGGAGCCGGAGAGCGACATGAGGTGCCATTCCAGCCGCTCCCGGGCGTCCTCCATCCAGCGGGCCGCCGCGGTTCCGGACAGCAGGTTGCGCAGGCTCCGGGCCGGCTCCTCGGGCTGCACCTTGAGCACCCAGCCGCGACCGTAGGCATCGTCGGTGGGCAGCGAGGGCCGCTCCTCGATCGCCGGGTTGACGGCGACGACGGTGCCGTCCACCGGCGACAGGAACTCGGCGGTATGACCGTCGAGCCGGGCGCGGAACGCCGGCGCTCCCTGAGAGACGTGGGACCCGATCGGCGGCAGGACCCAGCGGTCGGCCTTGCCGATCAGCTCCCGGGCGAAGTCGTCCACACCCACGGTGGCGCACCGGGCTCCGGAGAGCCGGGTCCAGGTGTGGCCGGGGTGGTAGTGCAGGTCCTCGGGCATCCGGTACCCCGCGACCCAGACCGGACCGGCTTCCACCGGAGAGGGGCTGGGGGCCGAGGGGGACGGGGACAGGACCTGGAGATGGGCGCGGCGGGACCGCACCACGTAGTCGAGCGCCAGGAACGTGACGAAGGTCAGCACAACGAGCAGGACCGTCATGGCCTTACCCTCCTTGCTTTCGAGCGGAGGGGATGCTGCCGGCATTTCCCCGATCGCGACGCGGCTCCAATGGCCGCGCCAACCGGTCCTGAAGCAAGGGGCTTGCCAACCAGGGAGGATCTGGTAAATCTCTGTAACTACATGATTTGTATGAACGGCGTCGTGTCCCCCCACGGTTCCCGGCGTGGAGAAACGCAGCGCCCATCACGGGGGCGGGGTCGCCGCGGCATGCAAGTTCTTTTTTTCACAATCAGTTGGGCTGGCGTGGAGTTCTTCGACGGTGGTGTCGAAGATTTCCACGATCCACCGACCGGATCGTGGTGGGAGGCCTCAGGGAAGCCGGGCGATGCCGAAAACGTACGAATCGCGCCGGAACGTCATCGCCGTGAGCGATTCTCCATCGCCGGCGCCGGCCTCGCGCAGCATCGCACCCCGGGCGATGAGGACCATCGTGCCTCCGGCCGGGTCGCAGGACGTCACTGCGAGCTCGCGCGGGTTGCGCGGCACCCCGGAGCCCAGGGCCTTCCCGACGGCCTCCTTCGCGCACCAGGCCCGCAGGATCCACTCGGCGCGCTCCTCCGGGCTGCCGGCGGGCAGGCAGGCGATCTCGGCGGCGGAGAAGCCGCCGTCGAGGAAGTCCTGGGAGGGGGGCTGCACCTTCTCGACGTCCAGGCCCAGCCGCCCCCTCGCCCCACAGACGGCGGCGGCCAGCCCCTCGGTGTGGGCGATGGAGATCGCCGGCCGCGCCGGTAGGTCGCACTTCCACCCGCCGGCAACCACGGGCCGGCCGCCCGGTTCCGTCTCCAGCCGGATGTCGGTCATGGCGAGGCGCTGGCCGGTCCGTTCCTGCAGCAGGCGGCGCACGGCGTCCTTCGCCGCGGCGCGCCCGAGCAGCCAGTCGATCTCCCGGGGCAGGGGGAGCTTCCGCTCGCGCCATTCCCGGCGCTCCGGCGGGCTCAGCGCCAGGAACGCGAGGGCATGCCGCCAGACGCCGAAGGAACCCTGGAGGACGGCCGCGGGGAAGCCCTCCACGACGGCCAGCAGGGCACGGCCGCCGCCGGGGAGCGGCACGGGCAGGTCCATCACCTCCGCGAAGTCCTGCTCCACCGGCTCGAGCATCAGGCGGTGCAGCGGCCGGGAGATCGGCAGCTCGCGATCCGTCAGCCCCTCCAGGAACATGAGGACCTGTCCGTCGGAGGACAGGGCCTCGCAATCGGCGATCACGACCTTGTCCCGGTTGCTGCGGATCCGCAAGTTGAAGCCCAGCCGGGTCCCCGGCTCCGGGAGCGGGCCGTAGAACCGCAGGGCGCCCGCGCCGAACGGGAGCCAGCAGGTCCCGCCGAACGGCTCCCGGGAGCCCCACGGCCAGACCGACTGTCCCATCGCGTCGAACAGCAGGAAGTCGTAGGCCCAGAGGGCGCCGGGATTGGAGCGCAGGAGCCGGTCCCGCGGGAGCACGTCGAGCTCCCCGTCGAGACCCTCCGCGGACAGATGGCTGACCCTGCGAATGCCCTGGAACCGGGGTCCGTGGAAGGTCCGCCTCGGGTAGACCTCCGGCCTGGGCCAGTCGATCCGTGCCGTCTCCGGGAGCCGCCCCGCCCGCGACGCCGGCGGGGGCGGATAGGCGTCCGCCAGGACGGCGACGGCCTCCACCATGGGGGGCCGGTTCGGTGGGCCAACCAGGTCATCCTGGTGGATGGCCACCCGCACGCGGATGCCATCGGGGCCGGGCTCGACCCGGCGGGCCTCGGTGCGGAGCCGGGCGCTGCCATCGGTGAACAGGATCCAGCGGTTCGCGCGAACCTCGGTGATCGCGGCGACCACCTTGCCGGGGAAGAGGCACGCGCCGGCCTCCCCGGTCATCTCCAGGCTCACGAGGAGCGGCATCACCGGCAGCGCCGTCAGGTCGGGATCCGTGGTGGACACCCGGGTGCCGAGGGCGTGATCCCGGAGGTAGAGATCCTCTCCCACGTCGAACCGGCGCACGGCGGTGAGGGACTCGCCGGGCACCTCGGCGACGATCTCCCCCAGCAGCGGCGCCCGGGCACGGGGTGCCGGCGCCGTTCTCCCGCCGCCGGGAACCCCGCGCAGGATCGGCCGCAGGACCTCCCGCTGCACCTCCAGGAACCGGTCCATGGTGTCGAGGTAGGCGAGCATCGCCCCGGAAAAGCCGGTCCCGGTCGCCGCGGGCGGCTCGGGAACGGGCGGGACGACGGGGTGCGGCTCCGGCGGCCCGACGGCGCCCTTCCTCGGGACCGGGATCGCCGCGGCGCTCATCTGCGGCAGATCCGTCGGCAGCTGGATACGGATCCGCGGCTTCCGCTTCCGGTCCGCGGGCGCCTCCTCGAGCGGCACGACCTGCGACCCCCAGCGATCGTGGAGATAGCCCACGTCCAGCGCAACGCCGTGCGCCGCGAGGGTTCCGAGGGCGTGGTGCAGCTGCAGGATCTCCCCGCGCCGGGGCTTGTTCAGGGCGACGGTCAGATGGGGTCGATCCCGCAGGATGTCGGCCACGAAGGCGCAGAGGTTCCCGCGCGGTCCGACGTCGAGGAAGATGCGGAAGCCGCGGTCATGCAGCTTCTCGACCGTCTCCTGGAAGCGGACGGGACGCATCCAGTGCCGCGCGGCGGTCTCGACGATGGCGGCGCCGTCGTCGGGAAAGGGCTCCGTCGTCGCGCAGGACCAGACCTCCATGCGCGGCGCGTGCACCCCCATCTTCTCGACGTAGGCCTTCTCGTAGGGAAACGCCGGCTCGAAGAACCGGGTGTGGTACGGCCGCCGGATCGGCAGCGCGGCACAGATCGCCCCCTCCTCGGCGAGCTCCTTCTCCACCGCCTCGAGGATCGCGTCCTGATCCGGCCCCACCGCGCAGAGGATGAACTGGAGCGGGCAGTTCTCCATGGCGATGGCGAGGTGGTCGGGGTGGCGCGCGAGCAGCGGCTCGAGCCGGGAACGCTCGACGCCGCCGACGGTCAGAAGACGACCCTCCGGCAGGTTGCGGACCGTCGCGAGCTCGTGGATGTGGACGAACGCCTCCCGGGCGTAGCGGATCCGCGCCTCTTCCTCGCCGGGATCCAGCACCCCTGCCATCTCCAGCGCGGAGAACTCCCCGAAGCTGTGTCCCACGACGGCGTCGGGCCGCATCCGCAGCCCCTCGATCAGGCGGCGCATGGCGGTGTTCGCGGTATGGACCAGGGCCACCGCCTTCTCCCACCGGGCCAGGAGGTCGCCGCCGGCCGGCTGGGTGAAGGGGGCGGGGAAGTTCAGGGCACTGGGGCGGAAGCCGCCCTCCACCGGCTCGCAGGCCGCGTCCGCCACGTCGAACGCCTCCCGCATCTCGGGGAAGTGCAGGCAGAGCTCCCGGAGCATGTTGACGTACTGGGCGTTCTCGCCGGGAAACAGGAACACGCACCGGTCCCGCCCCAGCTTCTCCGGGGCGAAGTACACCCCGCGGCGGTCCTCGATGGGACGCTCCGGGCTCTCCCGGAGCGCGGCGACGGCTCGCGCGAGCTTCTCCCGCAGGTCCTCGTGGGAGGCGGCCACCATGGCGAGGCACTCCCGCCCCGGCGAGTAATCGCGGGATACGGTGAACGCCAGGTCCTGGAGCCGCGCGGGTCCCGGACGGTCCAGGTGGGCTTGCAGCCGTCCGGCGAGATCGAGCAGCTCCTCACGCGTTCCCCCGGTGATCAGGAAGAGCTCCGTGCCGAACAGGCGCGGCGGCCGGACCTGGTGGCTATCCCCCGTCGCCTCGCCGGGATCAGACGTGCTCTTCGAGGACGCAATGGGCATCGATCCCTCCAAAGCCCATGGCGCTGACGCCGGCCCGGCGCGGCGTGCCGTTCGCCGGATGGTTCCATGGACGGGTTTCGGTGTTCACGTAGAATGGCGTGTCCGCGAGGTGCAGGTCCGGATTCGGCTCCTCGACGTTCCGCGTCGGGGGGAGGATCTTGTGGTGCAGGGCCAGGGTCGCCTTGATCATCCCGGCCATCCCGGCCGCGGCCCGGCAGTGACCGATCATCGACTTGATGCTGCCGATCCCCACCGTCGGGACGGAGCCCCTCCGCGCGCCGAAGTTCTCCCGCAGGGCCTCGATCTCGGTGACGTCTCCGAGCGGGATCCCCGTTCCATGGCACTCCAGGAACTCCACGGTGATGGGGTCCACCTCTGCCGACTCGTACGCGCGACGGATCGCCAGGGCCTGGCCCTCCTTGCGGGGTGCCAGCAGCGCCATGGCCCGACCGTCGCTGGCGCTGCCGATCCCGCGGATGATCGCGTAGATCCGGTGGCCGTCCCGCTCCGCATCCCGGCGCCGCTGCAGGATCAGCATCCCCACCCCTTCTCCGAGCATCGTGCCGTCCGCACCTCGGTCGAAGGGGCGCAATTCGGGCAGCCTCGAGTGCCCGCCGATGGCGCAGAACAGCATGGTCTCGAGGGGCATCGCCGCCGCCTGGGTGGCCCCGGCGATGACGAAGTCGCAGGCGTCGGTGAGCAGGTCCTTCACGGCGTTCGCGACGGTGAGGTGACTGGTCGCACAGGCGGCGTCGAGGATGTAGCTGGTCCCCATCAGGTCGAGACGGTTCGCGATCCGGCCGGCGACGATGTTCGGGATCAGCGTCGGCGGGGTCTGCGTGGTCATCGGCGGCAGGCTCTCCTTCAGCGCGGTCCGGATGGCCTGCAGCTCCGCCTCGTCGAGATCGGGGTTCAGGTGGCGCACGACCTCCACGGTCTGGTCGAGGGCCACCCCGTGCTGGAACCAGACGACGTTCCCGCCGCTGAAGTACGTGCTGTGGCCGATGAGCACCTCGACCCGCTCCCGCGGCATCCGTCCGAGGTCGAGGCCCGCATCCTCGAGCGCCGCCGTTGCCGTGCTCAGCGCCAGGAACTGATCCAGATCCCCCCCCTTGGCCTCGGCCGGTACGATCCCGAACTTCAGGGGATCGAACGTGGCCAGCTCGCCGAGATAGCCGCCCCGGGTGCTGTAGATGCGCTCGAACAGGCTCGAGTCCGGGTCGAAGAACTTCCGGGCGGCGGGGTCGGGGGAGTCGGTGATGAAGCCCTTGCCCGCGAGGATGTTCTCCCAGAACGTCGTCACGTCGGGCGCCCCGGGGAAGAGCCCCGCGAGACCGATGATGGCGACGTCGTCGTCGATCAGCCTCATGCGCCGGGATCCCGCGTCGCGCCGGCCGGTGTCGTGTCGGGGACCTTCCCCAGGGCCGCGACCACGGCGTCGGTCGGCCGTCCGAAGCGGATCTCCTCGACCAGGAAGCGGCGGCCGGAGGAGGGCGTCACCAGGCCGACGCCCCGGGCGAGGAACTGCTTGCGCACCCCCTCGTCGACCATCCCCGCCTTCTCCCAGGGACCCCAGTCCACCGCCACCACGCGGACTCCCCAGCGCCGCTGCAGGTGCAGGGCCATCCGGTTGAGCAGCTCGTTGGCGGCCACGTAGTCCACCTGCCCGCGGTTTCCGGTCCAGCCCGCGATGGACGAGAAGATCACCAGGAACTTCAGCGACTCCGGGCGGAGGGCCCGGCTCAGGTGGAAGATCCCCTGTGCCTTGGTGTCGAACACCCGGTCGAAGGAGCCGGGGGTCTTGTCCTCGATGAGCCTGTCTTCGATGATCCCGGCGCCGGAGATCACGCCGTCCACCCGGCCGTGGGCCGCGTAGAGCTCCTCGAACAGGGCGGCCGTGGCCGCCTCCTCCCGCAGATCGGTGCGGTGGTAGAAGACCCGGGAGCCTGCCGCCTCCATCGCCGCCCGGGTCGCGCGCATCTCCCGGTCCAGGCGGATCCGCCGGGCCGCGGCGCCGATCTCCGCCGGCGTCGGGGCCCCTCCCGCGGCGCGCATCTCCTCCAGGAGCGCCCGCTTCAGCTCGCGCTCGTCGTCGAGCCCCGCGGTGGCGGGCCCCTCCTCCTCGGGCCACGGCGATCGGCCGACGAGGATGAGCGTCGGATGGTGGCGCCGGGCGATCTCCAGCCCGACCTCCGCGGTGATCCCCCGGGCGCCGCCGACCAGCACGATGACGTCCTCGGGGTCGATCTCCAGGACGGGGGCGGCACCGTTCAGCGGAAGCTTCCTCGCGTCCGGCACCTGGCGCTCCCCGCCGCGGCGGTAGGACTCGACTCCGTCCCCGGTTGCCGCCAGCTCCGCGAGGACGTGCTCCGCCGCCCGCTCCACGGCGTCCTCCTCGAGGATGACGCTGCGGGTGATGACGTCGGGCCACTCGACCGCGACGGTCTTGAGGAGCCCCACCGCCCCTCCGCGCCACGGGCGGTCCGGCTCGGGAAGACGCCCGTCCGCCGCACTTCCGCCGAAGGAGAGCGCCGCGACCGCCCAGGTCCCGGCGCGGGACCGCAGGTCCGGCGCCGCCGACCGTAGCAGGTGGAACAGCCCCTTGACCTCCTGATCGATCATCTGCTGCCATGCCGGCGCCGGGAGCTCCTCGACCGATGGGGTGGAGCGCAGCGGCAGGAGGTGCAGCACGCCGCCGATACCCCCGTGGGCGGAGCGCAGCCGTTCGACCACGGCCTCGACGGCCACGGGATCCGCGAGGTCGACGTGGAGCAGATCCTCCTCGGGACGATCCGGTCCGTCCGGCGCGAGCCTGATCGCCACCCCGCCCATCGCGCGCAGCTGCCGCTGCAGCGCCGCGGCACGACCGTCCCCGTCATCGGTGATCAGGATCGCCCCCGGGGGGATCCGCGGCGTCCGCCCCTCCGGGATCGGGACCGTCTTCATCGTGATCACGAAGCGGTCCAGCGGGTCGTCCTGCCGGTGCTCCTCGACGGGGATCGGCGCGGGGGAGGCCGGCCCCGCGGCGGCGGCCGCTCCGGCGTGGGCGAGGATCACCTGCACCACGTCGTGCATCGAGCGTGCCGCCTGCAGCGGCTCGGAGGCCGCCGGTCCCAGGTCCGGCAGTTGCTTGCCGAAGGCGGTCAGGATCTCCACCCGCTTGATGGAGTCGATCCCCAGGTCCCCTTCCAGGTCCTGGTCCGCTTCCAGCATCTCCGCCGGGTATCCCGTCCGCTCCGAGATCAGCGCCTGCAGCCGTTCCAGGAGCGTGGCCTCGTCCGGCAGCCCCGCCGCGGCGGGCGGCGTGGCCGGCGCTGCGACGGGCTCAGCGGACGCCGCTGCGACGGGCTCAGCGGGCGCCGCCGCCGCGGGCCCGGCCCCGGCGGGCCGCGTCAGGACGACGTCGATGACGTCTCCCAGCGTCCGGGCCGCCTGCAGGCGCTCCGTGGACGAGACCGCCAGATCCGGGAACTCCTTGACGAAGGCGGTGAGGATCTCGACCCGCTTGATGGAGTCGATGCCAAGGTCGGCCTCCAGGTCCTGCTCCGGTTCCAGCATCTCCACCGGGTAGCCTGTGCGCTCCGCGATCAGGGAGGTCAGCTTCTCCAGGACCTCCGATCGGGACCGTTCCACGGCGGCGGGGCCCATGGCCTCCGCGGGCGGGGCGGCGTCCGGGGCGGGGCCCGCGAGGGCGGCGACGGCCACGTCCAGCACGTCCCCCAGCGTCCGGGCGGCCTGGAGCTGAGTCGTCGAGGCGGTATCCAGTGCGGGCATCTGCCGGCCGAAGGCGGTGAGGATCTCGACCCTCTTGATGGAGTCGATGCCCAGGTCCGCCTCGAGGTCCTGGTCCGCATCGAGCATCTCGACGGGATAGCCGGTCCGCTCCGCGATCAGCGCGGTCAGCCGGTCCTGGAGCTGCGACCGGGAGGCCGGCCCGGCCGCGGGCGCGGAGACCGGCGTCCGGGGAGCGCCCGGCGCGGCGGCCGTGGGGGAAGCCGGGGAGGTCGACGGTGCCGCCGCAGGGGACGCCGTGGCCATCACGTCCAGCACCTCCCCCAGGGTGCGGGCGGCCTGCAGCCGCTCCGTGGCGGAGGTGTCGAGCCCGGGGACCTGCTTGGCGAAGGCGGTGAGGATCTCCACCCGCTTGATGGAGTCGATGCCGAGGTCCGCCTCGAGGTCCTGGTCCGGCTCCAGCATCTCCTCCGGGTAGCCGGTCCGCTCGGCCACCAGTGCGAGGAGCGTGGGCTCCAGCTCCCGTCGGGAGGGCCCTTCGCCCGCCGGGGGGCTCGGGGCGGCCGCCGCGGGGACGGCCTCTCCGGACGGTGGCCTGGAGGAGCCGAGGCCGGTGGCCATGACGTCCAGCACCTCTCCCAGGGTGCGAGCCGCCTGGAGCCGGTCGGTCGACGACGTGTCGAGGCCCGGAAACCGCCTGGCGAAGGCGGTGAGGATCTCGACCCGCTTGATGGAGTCGATTCCGAGGTCCGCCTCGAGATCCTGATCGCGCTCCAGCATCTCCTCGGGATAACCGGTCCGCTCGGAGACCAGGGTGAGCAGGGCGGTCTCGAGCTCCGGCGCGGAGGTTGCCGGCCCCGCCGTCGGTGCGGGAGCGGGGGACGGCACAGGAGCGGGCCTCGGCGCGGGGGGCGGTGCCGGCGCGGCGATCGGTGCCGGCTCCGCGGCGGCAGGGAGTTGTCCCGTCGGCGGCGCGGAGTGGAACACCTCCGGGCCGGACGCGGAGGGCGGAAGGAGACCGCGGTCGTCGGGTTCGCCGGCGCCGAGGTAGCCCATCATGATGGCGCGCTGCTGGTCGAGGAACGATGTCATCAGCCGCTGGTGGCGCAGGATGACCTCGGCCATCTCCGGGGAGATCGACGGTGCGGCGGTCGGCGCCGGGGGAGGCGCGGGCGTGGGGGCGGGGATCGCCGCCGGGGCGGGCACCGGCCGGACCACCGGCCGGGGCTGGTCCGCGGGCCAGCTGACCTCCGGGGACACGAGCCAGGTGAGCTTCGAGAACACAGGGCCCGCCACCTCGGGGTGCCGCCGGTCGAAGAGCGGGTCGAGCCTGAGGTCGACGCCGCTCGCGAAGAGCTGTCCCAGGCCATGGAGGAAGCGGACGAAGCCGTTCCGGGCAGGTGCCCCGTCGCAGGCGATCGCCGCGAAGGGCCTCCCCTCCAGGATGTCCCGGATCAGGGTGGTACAGACGCGACCCGCGCCCGGCTCCACGAACACCCGCGCGCCATCCTCGTGCATCCTCGCGATCTCGTCCATGAATCGGACCGGCTGGCTGAGGTGCGAGCTGAGGACCTGGCGGGTCTCCTCCTCGGCGTTGGGGAACGGCGCGGCCAGGAAGTTCGAGTAAGGCGGGATGCCCGGCGTGGCGTAGCGCACCGCCGCGAGCTCCGCCTCGAACGTCCTGGCGGCCTCCGCCACGAAGGGGGAGTGGAAGCCGCAGGCGACCGGGAGGAACCGGGCCTGCATGCCGCGCGCCTCCAGGAGCGGCACGAGGGCCTCGAGGTTCTCACGCCGGCCCGAGACGACCGTCTGGAGGGGCGCGTTGAAGTTCGCGGGGTAGAGCCCTTCCCTCCCGGCACACAGGCTCTCCACCTCGGCACGCTCGCCGCGGACCGCCAGCATGGTGCCCGCGTCGTCGCCGCAGGCGCGGACCATGCAGGATCCGCGGGCCCACAGCAACCGGTAGAGCTCCTCCTCCGGGAACACGCCGGCGGCGCACAGGGCGCTGTACTCGCCCGAGCTGTGCCCGGCGGTCATGTCCGGCTCCACGCCGAAGGCGGCGAGCAGCCGGCGCACGCCCATCGCGGCCGCCCCGAGCGCCGGCTGCGCCACCTCGGTACGCGTGAGGGCCGCCATGGCGGCCTCCTCCTGCTCCCGGTCGAAGCGCGAGGGCGGGAAGACGTACTGGCTCAGCCTGCGGGGCAGCCGCGACTCCAGGGCGCGGTCCGCCGTGGCGAAGGTCTCGCGGACCTCGTGGAAGAACACCGCGAGGTCCTTCAGCATGTCCACCCGCTGGGAGCCCTGCCCGGGGAACACGAAGGCCACCTTGCCCCCGACGGGCTCCGGCTCGAAGAAGACGCCGGTGGGATCCTCGAACGGCTTCCCGGCCGCCAGCCGGTCCCGCGCACGGCCGATCTTCGCGCGCAGGTCGTCGAGGGACTCGGCGATGACCGCCAGCCGGGCGGCCCCCGGGCCCCTCCCCGCGAGCCCCTGGTGGGCCGTCCGGGCCAGCGAGGCGAGGGTCGTGCCCGCTTCGATCTGCTCCTGCATGCGTCCCAGGTCGTCCCGCAGCGCCGGGGCGGAGGGGCCGGCCAGGCAGAGGAGCTCCGCCGGAAGCCCGCCGCCCGGGAAGCGCAGGCTCTCCTCCCCGGTCCGGGGATACTCCTCGAGCACGGCGTGGAAGTTCGTGCCGCCGAAGCCGAACGAGTTCACCGCCGCGCGCCGCGGATGTCCGGGATGGATCCAGGGGCGCAGCTCGGTGTTCAGGTACGCGGGGCTGTCCCCGCTCCACAGCTCGGGGGCGGTGGGCTGTTCCACCCAGAGGGTGGGGGGGAGCACCTGATGGCGCAGCGACAGCGCCACCTTCACCAGGCCGGCGATCCCCGCGCAGCCCTTCGTGTGGCCGATCATCGACTTCACCGTCCCCACGGCGCAGCTGGCCGGCGCTGTGCCCGCTTCCCGGAGCGCCTCGTTTATGCTCTGGGCCTCCGTGCGGTCCCCGAGGACGGTGCCCGTCCCGTGGGCCTCGAGGAGGCCGACGGTGGATACGTCGAATCCCGATTCCGCGTACGCTCGCCGCATCGCCCGTAGCTGCCCCGGGGCCGTGGGGGCGGTCAGGCTCTTCCCGCGCCCGTCGCTGGAGGTCCCGATGCCGGAGAGCACCGCGTAGATCGGATCGCCGTCCCGCTCCGCGTCGGCCAGCCGCTTCAGGATCACCGCGCCGATCCCCTGGCTGATGACGATCCCGTCCCCCCGGGCGTCGAAGCAGCGCGGCGTGCCCGTGGGCGAGAGGGCGGGTGTCTTGGAGAAGCAGAGGTACGTGAAGGGGTTCTGCTGGACGTCGACCCCGGCGCAGATGGAGACGTTGCTCCTCCCGGACTGGAGTTCGGCCATTCCCAGCGAGACGGCGGCCAGGCCGGCGGCGCACGCCGCGGAGGCCGAGAGGTTCGTGCCGCCCAGGTCGTAGTAATTCGCGATCCGGCCGGCGATCACGTTCGGGAGCAGACCGGGGAAGGAGTCCTCGGTCCAGGCGGGGAGCTGCTCCAGCACCTCCTCGGGAACGTGCTCCAGGTACATCGGCAGCAGGGCGCGCAGGGCGTAGGCCTGGCCCAGGTTCCCCAGGCCGCCCCCCTCTCCCACGAAGCAGGAGGTGTGTTCCCGGTCGAATCCCCGCTCGAGCAGGCCCCCGTCCCGCAGCGCCCGGTCCACCACCTCCAGCGTCAGCAGCTGGCTCGGATCGATGGCCTCCAGCGCTTTCGGCGGGATCGAATAGCGCAGGGGATCGAACTCCACCGGGTCGAGGAACCCGCCCCACTTCGAGTAGACCTTGTCCCGGGCCCTCGGGTTCTCGTCGAAGTAGGTCTCGAGCTGCCACCGATCCGGGGGGACCTCGGTGACGGTGTACTTCCCCTCGAGGATGTTGTCCCAGTACTCCGCGAGGTCCCGGGCTCCGGGGAACACCGCGCTCATCCCGATGATCGCGATCCGGTTTTCTGAGGAAGGGCCGCCGGGGGAACGCTTCATGAGCTTGCGCCTCTGTGGGTTCGAGTCGGTGCCGTGTGGTGCCCGTCCGCGCCGGCGTGCGGTCCCATGCGGACGGATCACCCTCCCGGCGCGTCGGATCGACGCGGATCGCCCACGCCAGGAGGTGAATAACCCTTTTATTATTAGGTCTCTGGCCGGAGGGAGTCAATCGGGAGGGGCGGGCCGTCCGGCGTCCGGATTCCGACAGGGCCGCGGGCGGGCCCCTCGCCCTTTGCGGCGCGGTTCACTATGATTCCCCGACGGGCGGGGGCGGGTTCCCCTCGCCGGAGGAGCGCTGCCAGCATGAGTTGCACCGCCTGCAGTTCCCCGGAGACGCGCCGGTACCTGCGCTGCGCCGCCGGGGAGATCCTGAAGTGCCGACGCTGCCATCTCGTGTTCCTGTCCCAGGAGGGCCGGGTGGATGACCTCGGGACGCTGTACGGCGAGGACTACTTCACCGAGCGGGCGGACTACTTCTTCCACGACGGCGTGGTGGGCGGGAACGGTCACGAGAGCCCCCATGTCACCGATTTCCGGGCTGGCCTGGAGATCCTCGAGCGCCACGACCCCGGGCGGGGCCGGCTGCTGGACGTGGGCTGTGCCACCGGGAGCTTCCTGCGGCTGGCGTCCTCGCACGGATGGACGTGCAGCGGCGTGGAGGTCTCGACCTTCGCGGCACGGAAGGCCGCGGAGATCGACGGTGTCGAGGTCTTCAACGGTCCGTTCGCGGACGCCCCCTTCGCGGAGGACACGTTCGACGTGATCACGATGTGGGACCTGCTCGAGCATCTTCCCGAGCCCCCGCCGGCGCTGCGGCAGGCGCGCCGCATCCTGAAGCCCGGCGGTCTCATCCTGGTCAACGCCCCGAACGAGAACTCGTTGCTCCGGAAGATCTCCCGCGCGTTCTACTGGGGCAGCGGCGGGCTGATCCGCAAGCCGGTGGATCGTCTCTACCATCAGTTCCACTACAGCTACTTCAGCCCGGCGACGCTGTCACTGTTCTTCCAGGAGGCGGGATTCGAGATCGTGGCCCTGGAGACCAAGCCGATCCCGATCTCCCGGGGCCGGATCCCCGCCGCCGCGAAGCTCGCCATCCAGGCCCTCGCCGTGCTGGAGCGTGCCTTCCACGCCGAGTTCGAGCTCCTGCTGCTCGGCCGGAAGCCGGCCGGCCACGGGGAGACGGTCCAGTGAGAGGGTCGGCGGGAGCCGCCGGCTGGTGGGTTCCCGGCGCCCAGCCGGCACGCTCCGGCGAGGAAGCCATCGGCGCCGCCGTGGCGCAGATCGCAAGGGACATCGTGCTGGTGGAGCAGGAGGGTGCGGTCGCCGCGGGAAGCGGAGGCACCCTCTGCCTCGGGGGAGGGGCGCCCGCCGGGGCCCTTCCCCTGCTCGCCCATGCGCCGGCTTTGACCCCCGACCGCCTGGGCGACCCGGCGTTCCGGGCCGCTCACGGCGTGCGCTACCCCTACGTCCTCGGCGCCATGGCGAACGGGATCGCCTCGGTGGATCTGGTCCAGGCCGCGGCTCGCGCCGGCCTGCTCGCGTTCTTCGGCAGCGCCGGACTGCACCCCCGGGAGGTCGAGGAGGCGGTCGAGCGGCTCCAGGGAGCCGTCGGCGATCTTCCCCACGGCTTCAACCTGATCCACAGCCCCGCGGACCCGCAGCTCGAGGACGCCCTCGTGGACCTCTACCTGCGCCGCGGCGTCCGGCGGGTGAGCGCCTCGGCCTACCTCACGCTCACCCTGCCCCTGGTGCGCTACCGGTTCGAGGGCATCCACAGGGACGCCGCGGGGAACGTGGTCGCGCCGAACCGGCTGGTCGCGAAGCTGTCGCGGATCGAGGTCGCGCGCCTGTTCCTGTCGCCGCCGCCCGATGAGATGCTGCAGCAGCTCGTCGCCGCGGGGACCCTGACGGCGGAGCAGGCGGCCATGGCGGCGACGCTGCCGCTGGCCGAGGACATCACCGCCGAGGCGGACTCCGGTGGACATACCGACAACCGTCCGGCGCTGGCGCTGATCCCCACGATGCGGGCTCTCCGCGACCAGGTTCAGGCGGAGCGCGGCTACCCGGTGCCGCCGCGGATCGGCGCTGCCGGCGGCCTCGGGACGCCGGACGCGGTGGCGGCCGCGTTCGGGATGGGAGCGGCGTACGTGCTGACCGGCTCCGTCAACCAGAGCGCCCGGGAGGCGGGGACCTCCGACGCCGTCAAGCGGATGCTCGCAGAGGCCGAGCAGGCCGACGTGATCATGGCTCCGTCCGCGGACATGTTCGAGATGGGCGTCAAGGTGCAGGTGCTGAAGCGCGGGACGATGTTCCCGCTGCGCGCCCGCAAGCTCTACGAGCTCTACCGGGAGTACGGGGCGCTGGAGGAGATCCCGGCGGCGGTCCGGGACTCCCTGGAGAAGCAGTACCTGCGGTCGAGCTTCGAGGATGCGTGGGCCGGCACGTGCCGCTTCTTCGAGGAGCGGGACCCGCGCCAGATCGAGCGGGGCAGCCGGGATCCGAAGCACCGGATGGCGCTCGTCTTCCGCTCCTACCTCGGGCGCACCAGCGACTGGGCCAAGCGGGGGGACGAGACCCGGAAGATGGACTACCAGATCTGGTGCGGGCCGGCGATGGGGGCGTTCAACCAGTGGGCCCGGGGCACGTTCCTGGAATCCCCGGAGCGGCGCGACGTGGTGACCATCGGCATGAACCTCCTGGTGGGGGCCGCGGTCCTGATCCGCGCCCGCCACCTGCGCACGCAGCACGACCTGCCGCCGGCCTGCGAGCGCTTCGCGCCGCGCGAGCCCGCGGAACTCGCGGCCCTCCTCCAGCCCGGGGTCCAGGTCTGAGTCGATCGATGCGGCCGGGACGGGGCCCGGGGCTCCGGCTCCGGATCGCCGTGGGCGGGATGCTGCTCTGCCTGCGCCGTCGCGTCGAACCCCGGGCCGGGAAGAACCCGTCGTTCGTCCCTCGGAGGGGTCAGGGACACGCGGGCGAGAGGTTCCTGGCCGACGCCGTGCCGGCACCGGCAGGGCCCGGGCCGAAGCAGTTCGTCGCGGTGACGAGGAACAGCTCCGCGTCTCCGATCCCTCCCGCCGTGGTCGGGAAGGACGTCCCGGCCAGCCCCGAGGCCAGACAGGCGAAGTCCATCGAGGGACCGGTCAGGTCCGGGCGGGAGGCCGTGTAGACCTGGTAGGAGCCGACGCCGGCCATCGGTGACCATTGCAGGTCGTCCGGATCCGATGCCGACATCCACAGGACGGCCTCCCCGGGGAGCGCCGACTGATCGGGGTCGCCCGGCGCGCAGTCGCACGCATCCCCGGTCCCGTCGGCGTCCCCGTCGCCCTGGGCCGGATTGGAGGTTCCGGGACAGTTGTCCGCGGCGCTCGCCAGCCCGTCGAGGTCGGGGTCGGCCGCCAGGGACGCCGCGGCGTCGACGATGCCGTGGCCGAACGTGTTGTTCGGCACCGCACCCTGTGGCTCCAGGCCGCAGGCGAACGGCGCCTGCCGGGGTCGCGCCCCGGCGATGATCAGGTCCTCGATCCGCCCCGGCTGGCCGGCCAGGGCGGGGATCGCCGACAGCAGCAGCGCCGCGACGCCGGCAACGTGCGGGGTCGCCATGGAGGTGCCGTTCCAGCTCTGGTAGGTCCCCCCGGGAAGGCAGGAGCGGATGGCGACACCCGGCGCGGCGACGTCCGGCTTCCGGCGGCCCGATCCGTCGGACAGGACCGGCCCCCGGCTCGAGAAGCCGGCGATGTTGTCGCTCGAATCGGTGGCCCCGATGGTGAACGCCTCGTCGTAGATGCCGATGGGGTCCTGGACCGTGCTGCAGGAGGGGCCGGCGTTCTGCGCCGCCGCCACCACCAGGATGCCGGCGGCCCGGACCTGCGCGACGATGGAGGCAAGCGTCCCCGGATCGCAGCCCTCGGACGGTGGACAGGACCAGGAGTTGCTGATGACGTCGGCGCCGCGGTCGGGATCGCCGTCCAGTACCGGGTCACCGCCGAACGGGTACGGCGCCAGGAGGAACTCGAAGCACTCGGTGTAGCTCCCGGGCGTTCCCACGCCGAGCAGCATGTTGCGGCAGCCGATCCATCTCGCGCCCGGGGCCACGCCGATCTGGTTGCTGCCGCCGTCGTCCCCCACCGCCGTGCCGGTCACGTGGGTGCCGTGACCGTGGTCGTCGAGGGGGACGGCGTTCGGCGCGATGGCGTCGTGCCAGTGATAGTCGTGGCTCGCGGTGCTGCCGTCCCAGCCGGCGTACTGGTCGAGGATCGCCGGGTGGTCCCAGGCGATCCCGGTGTCCTGGATCCCGACGACCACGCCCTGGCCCGTGTATCCCTGGGCCCACAGGGCCGGCGCGTTCACCCGCTCGACGTTCCACTCGATGCCCTCGGTGGCCTCGAGGAGCGAGCCGGCCGGGACGCCGGTGCCGGCGTCGGGGGCCGGAAGCCGCAGCGGGACGCGGGGATCCCCGACGATCCGTTCCACCTCCGGCCGGCGCGCCAGGCTCCGGAGGAGCCCCTCGTCGGCCCGCAGCCGGATCAGGTTCCCCAGGTAGTGGGCCCGGTAGGGGACCCCCCGGGCGTCCAGGAAGGCCCGCAGGCCGGCCTGGGAACGCTCGGCGGCCCGGGTGAGGGCGTCGAAGACGAACCGGGCCCGGGCCCGGCGGGTCGGCTGCTCCCGGGCGGCGGCCAGGTCCGGGCGCTCGCGGAGGAGGACGAGCACGTCGGCGGCACCGTCCGCCTCCAGGCGCTTCTCCACCCAGGGGGCCACCGGCGCCGGTGCGGCGGTGACCGCGGCGGCGGGAAGGACCGCCAGCATCAGGGAACAGAGGAAACGTCGCATGGGGGGCAACCTAGACCTCCGGGTGCCGGTATTCAAGCATAATGCCCCGGGAGGCGTGCCGATTCCCCGCGCCCCGTGGAGACCTTGATCCTCGAAGCCCTCGATCGTGTCCGGTTCGTCCTGGTGGATCCGCAGTCCGCCGGAAACGTCGGCGCCGCCGCACGCGCGCTGCGCAACATGGGGCTGTCGCGCCTCACGGTGGTCGGGGAGGTCGAGCTGGGCGGCCTCGAGGCCCGCCGTATGGCCATGAGCGCCGCTCCCCTGCTCGAGGCGACGGTCCGGGCCGGGAGCCTGGAGACCGCGCTGGCGGGGTCGAGCCTGACCGTCGCGACCACCCGCCGCGCCGGCAAGAACCGGGGGCCGATGGTGGATATCCGGGAGGCCGCGGGACGGGGGATGCAGGCGGCCCTGGCGGGAAACCAGGTGGCCTTCGTGTTCGGCCGGGAGGACGCGGGGCTGACCACGGCGGAGCTGGACGCCTGCCACCTCCTGGCC